>CAZKWG010000020.1:0-24471 GCA_964556105.1 uncultured Enterobacterales bacterium
GCCCAGGAACATCACTTCCTGGGATAGCTGGCGTTCAGCCGCCGTACATATCCTCGAGGGTCGTGAACACCTGCGAGTAGTCGCGCGGCGTGTAGACCGTGAAGTTCATGTTCTCGTCCACCATGTAGAGGGACGGGAAGCCGTAGAGGTCCTCGTAGAAGTAGCTGAGCATCTCCTGGTCCACGTCGGCGAGCACCGGGACCAGGGGGTTCTCGTACATCCGGTACCAGGCCTCCGCCGTCTCCAGCGTCGGCGCGTTGCCGCTGCGGTCCTGGACCATGATGGTGAGCCAGTACACGTCACCGTTCTGCACCAGCTCGGGGACGATGGGCCAGTAGCCGTCGAAGTCGCTCGACTCACCCTCGACCCAGGCCGCCATCTCCTTGCAGTAGTAGCACCAGAGCGCGGAGAGGTCGATGATCACCGGCTTGCCCTGCCCGGCGAAGTCGTAGATGTCGACATAGTCGCCGAACTGGTCCTGCAGGATGAAGTGCGGCAGGCGGTCACCCTCGTCGGGATTGTCGCTGGCGTCGCCCTCTTCGATGCTGTCCTTGTCGGCGTTGTAGGGCCAGCCGCCCACGTAGATGACGCTCTCGGCGTCGTTCGGGTCGGTGCCCTCGGCGAGCTCGGCCCCGTCCGTGTAGCCGTCGCCGTCCGTGTCCGAGGAGACAGGATCCAGTCCGCTCTCGACCTCCACGCCGTCCTTGACGCCGTCAGCGTCCGAGTCCTCGGACGCGGGATCGGTCCCGGCGTCCGTCTCCTCGGTGTCCGTCAGCCCGTCGCCGTCCGAGTCTACGGCCTCTTCGCCCTCGCCCTCACCGGTGTTCTCGGACTTGTCAGCGGTCTCGCCTCCGCCTGCGCAGGCGGAGAGAGCGAGAAGGAAAAGTGTAAGCGAGCGGGTCATGGGAGCCTCCATGGGTGGACGGATCAAGAGCCTGCCACGGGTGGGCCGCAGGTGCGACTCTCTTAGTAGCCAATTTCATGTTGGCGACATCGCCATGCATCTTCCGGCGCTGGGGTATAATTGCGGGAGTCACCCACACGAATCTGTGGTCACTTCTCCGTTTTGACAAGGTTCAACCCGAGCAACACGACCGCTACGCCGCGTCGCGACCCAGGTGTCGCCGCGGGCTCGGACAGGAGAACCGACCCAAGAAAGTCTTGCGATGTCAAGACGAAGGAGGCTCGTCCATTGGCACGACCCGCCAATTCATCGGCGAAAAAACGCCATGAAGACGATTTTACAAAGAAAGCGCCGGCGCGGCAAGCTGGTCGCATCGCCCTGTTGTGCATCGTCGGTGTCGCGCTCATTCTCGGCGTCTTTTCGGTAGAGCGGCGCGTCCAGGCCGCCAGCGTCGAGCCCCGGCTCGAGCCCGCCGCCTGGCCTGTGCCGGATCAGCCGGCGGAGGTGGAGCAGCTGGACGATCGCGCTCGCTTGGAAGAGGCGCTAGCGGTGCTGGATGAGGCGCCTGCCGAGGCGCTGGCGGTGCTGGAGGTCCTCTTCCACGAGGCGAAAGACGCGGAGGTCGTGGTCGAGGTCTCGGACGCGCTGGTGGAGCATGCCTCCGTGAGCTGGCCGGGCGGCGCGCAGGGCACTTTTCTTCGCGAGCTCGCTCCCGTGGCGCTGGTCGCGGCGCGCGACAGCGCCGTGCCTCCCTCCGTGACGATGGCCCAGGCGATCCTGGAGAGCGGCTGGGGGCGCTCGTCGGTGGCGCAGCAGGCCAACAACCTCTTCGGCATGAAGGCGGGGCGCTCGGAGCAGGGCTACGCCCCCAACGGCGGCAGCCGCTACAAGGTCTTCGAGAGCTGGGAAGACAGCTTGCGGGCTCACAACGAGCTGCTCGCCAACTCCAAGCGCTACGCCGCCAGTCGGGTTCACACCGACGACTGGAACGCCTTCCTGCGCGCGATCGCCCCGGTCTACGCCGCCAGCCGCTCCTATGTGAAGCTGGTCTCCGATCTGGTTCGCCGCTACGGGCTGGACCGCTGGGACGGGATGGTGCACGAGACGCACCAGCGGCGCGCGCGGTTGGCGGCGGAGACGGATCCCGAGGGGGCCACGGACGCCCAGGTGGCGTCGGCGGTGGTGGCGGTTACGGAGCCATAGCGGAGCCAGAGCATCATGCCCGAGACGCGCGTCGCCCCCAAGTCCGGAAGCCTGCCGATCACGCTCGCCACCTGGATCTTCCTGCTCGAGCAGAAGGGTGTCTCGCCTCGTGACGCCGCCTTGAAGGCGGCCTGTGATGCGCTGAGCGGGGCGAGCGCCGGCGACGGCGAGCCCGACTGGGACGCCCTCGGTCAGGCGCTGGTGGGGTGCGTGCAGGCCTCGCTGGGGGCGGAGGGCGGCGCGGAGGCCGTGGAGGCGTACGTCTCGGGCCTCTATGGCTCCTCCAACGTCGTGACCTACGCGGGCAACAGCCGCGAGGAGCGCCTGGTCCACGCCCGCGCCTACGAGTTCCGCACGGGCCTCCCCTGGCTGGCGCAGATCATCGATCGGTTCCCCGACGGCACGGTGGGACCTCACTGGGTCATGGTGGAGCGCGTCACGGACACCGTGACCTGCATGGACCCCTACCCCTGGGACGATCTCGACGAAGAGCACCAGGCCCCGCTCATTGACTTCATGGTCAAATGGGAGCTCGCCGGCTGCCCCGTCATCCGCTGGATCCGCTGAGGCGGCACGCAGCCAACCACCGCGGGCCTCACGCCCTCCTCACGCTGGAGCAGAGATGCCTTTTTCGCTCTCGAAAGACACCATGATGGAGCTCATCGAGGACAGCCCCGCGCTGAACACCTTGAAGAACCAGTACACCCCGGATGAGATCTGGGAGTACCTGGAGGACAAGGATGCGATCACGGACGACGAGGAGCTGTTCAACGCGCTCATGGCCGTGATGTACGCGACGCGACCCAAGGGCGTGCTGTAGCGCGCGCGCCCTCGGGCCGGCGATCGGGGAGCCCTCGCTCCCCGCGCGATCAGATCTTGTTGCCGACCACGTCGATGGTGAACGAGATCTCGTTCTTGTTCTTCAGCTGGCCGAGCAGCGCGGTGAACGGCTGGAAGCCGTAGTCGGTCTGGTTCACCTTGAACGTGCCCTTGGCCGAGATCTTCGCGCCGTCCGCCGTGATGCTCATCGGGACGGTCACCGGCTTCGTGACGCCGTGCATGGTGAGGTTGCCGCTCACCTTGGTCGAGGTGCCGGACGCCTCGCACTTCGTCGCCTTGAACGTGATGTTCGGGAACTTCGCGGCGTCGAGCTGCGTGTCCGAGAAGATGTGCTCGGCCACCTCGGCGCGCTGGTCTGCGTCCAGGACCGTGTCGTAGCCGACCTTCTTGCGCATGTCGTCGGCGTCTACCTGCAAGGACTTGACGGGCACCGTGATGTCCACCTTGCAGGCGGCCAGGTTCGTCGGGTCCCAGGTGACGTTGCCCGTGTAGCCCATGGCGCGCACGACGTGGTCGTGGGAGAGGCCGGAGGCGAGCGTGTCCGGGTCCTTGTAGACCTGCACGTAGAGGAATCCCTTCGCGGCGTCGAGCTTGTAGGCGACGGGCGTGGGCGCGGGCGTCGCGGCAGGAGCGGGCGTCGCAGCGGGCGTCTGGGCGAGGGCGCTGGCGCCGAAGGCCAACAGGAGCGTGAGGGAGAGCGTACGAAGAGACATCGGGGAGGACCTCCTGGGGCGCAGTGTAGCCCACAAACCCGCGGCGAGGATGGGACACTCCGTCCATCGGTCGCGGACCGGGCCTCGGCGCTCCGGCCTTCCATGGGATAGAACGAATCCTGGGGGAGGACGCATGGGGACGGAGACTCCAAGTCTGGATGAGCGGGTCATCGCGCTCGAGCGGCAGGTGGCCACCTTGCGCGGCGCGCTCGCCGCCGTGGGGGTCGCGGGCGCCGCGGGCGTGGCGCTGGCGGGCTGGGCGGTGTCCCGCCACGAGACGGAGAGCCAGCAGCAGGGTGCCCTGGTCGCGGAGCAGCCCGCGGAGCTGCGCGCCCAGAAGCTCACCATCGTGGACGCCTCCGACAAGCCGCGGGCCGAGCTCGGGCTCTCCGCCGACGGCGCCGTCGCCCTGTCCATGCACGCCCCCGATGGCGCGCTGCGCCTCACCCTTCAGGCCCACGAGGGGCGAGCGGGCCTCAGCACGTTCGGCGAGCGCGGGCTCACCCGCTCCTGGTACGGCTGGAGCAGCACCGAGGAGCAGCCCGATCAGTCGGCGTTGCAGCTCATGGATCGCGCGGGCCTGCTGCGCCTGCACCTGCACGCCTCGGACGGTGTCCCCGGCATGACCCTGCTCAACGAGACGGGCGTGACCCTGGACGCGCTCCCCCGCTGACGCCCTCAGCGCTCGGTCAACGCGCTCCGCACCGCCTGCAGGATGGTCGCGGTCGAGGCGCCGAGCCGGTGATCATCGTCCACCTCGGTCAGGCGGACGTGGGGGCCGGAGCGGGCGACGAAGCGGCGGGAGACGTCGACGGGGACGGTCTCGTCGCGGGTGCCGTGGACGATGTGGGCTCGGACGCTCTGCGGCAGCCAGAGCTGGTTCGGGTCCTGGACGGGCGGCTCGTAGAGCTGAAGCGCGGGGGCCAGCAGCACGATCGCCGAGAAGCGCTCGGGGTGGCGCATGGCCAGGATCGTCGCCGCCAGCCCGCCGTAGCTCGAGCCGATCAGCAGCCCGGGGCTCTTGCGGGTGGCCTCGTCCAGGCGCGCGACGCGGCCCGCCAGGTTCACGCCGCGCAGGTCAGGCGCCTGCACCTCGAAGCCCGCCGCGCGAAGGGCGCTCACCTTGGCGCCCCAGGGGGTCCCGTCGCGACCGTGCGCGTAGATGAGCATGCGCGTCCTCCTGCGCCGCCAGCATGCCTGAGCGCGTCGTCGCCGAGAAGCGGTTAGCCGGAGCCTGTCCCCACAAGGCGGGTTTCGGAGCGCCCCGTGCAGATGGATCAGACCCCTGTGCCGCGCCGCGTGGTGCTGGTCCTGGCGCTGGCCGTGACGGCGGTGGGGTCGGCGGGCGTGCTGGTGCGTCTGGCGGAGGGCGTGCACCCGCTGGCCGTGGCCTTCTGGCGCACCCTGCTGGTCTGCCTGGTCTTTCTGCCCTTCGTCCGGCGCTTTCACCGCCGTGAGGTCCTGCTCGCGGGGGCGGCGGGCGGGCTGCTCGCGCTCCACTTCTGGACCTGGTTCTCGTCGCTGGCCCACATCTCCGTGCTGCGCTCGACCGTGCTGGTCTGCCTGACGCCGATCTGGTCGGGCCTGCTGGAGCGCGTCTTCTTCGGCCAGTCCCCGCGCCCCCGCTTCTGGGCGGGGATCATCCTCGCCCTCGTGGGCGTCGTGGTGATGTCCGGCGGCGCGCTGGGGGGCGGCTCGACGAAGGGGGACCTGCTGGCGCTGGCGGGGGGATGGCTGAGCAGCGGCTACCTCGTGGTCGGGCGGGCGGGGCGACAGCGCGCCGAGATGGGCACCTGGGGCGCGCTGGTCTGCGGGAGCGCCACCCTCTGGCTGCTGCTGTTCGCGCTCCTGGTCGATGTGCCGCTGTCTGGCTTCTCCCAGACGAGCTGGCTCGCGCTCCTGGCGCTGGCCCTGGGGCCGCAGCTCGCCGGGCACATGGGCTTCAACTACGCCGTCCGCTACGTGCCGGCGGCGGTGGTCGGCGCGGTGATCCTGCTGGAGCCGGTGCTGGGGGCGGCGCTGGCGGCGCTGGTGCTGAACGAGCGCCCCGGCGCGGCGGAGATGGTGGGCGCGGCCGTCATCCTGGTCGGGGTCTATGGGGCGGTGGCGCCGCCGCGGGGGCGACGATGATCGACGAGCTGGAGCGATCCGAGCGCACGTTGACCGAGCAGATCTCGACCTACGGAGCAGCGGGGATCATGGGAGCGCTGGGGACCAGCCACCTGTCGCGGTCCTCGGTCCGCCGCGCCCGCGCGCAGCTCGCGCTCGACCCGGGGCACGGCGCGCGTGGTCACGATCATGGTCACGATCATGGTCACGATCATGGTCATCTCGCGGATCTGGACCGTAGCCGGCTCGATCCGCGCGCCGACCTCCGCGGCGCCTGGGAGGACCTTCAGGCCGCCCTCGCCTGCTACGCGGCCTCGCCAGAGCCCCGGATGGAGGCGGCGGCGCGCTCGTCCCGCGCCGGGCTGCGCCACTACGTGCTCTACACGCTCAACGAGCCGGAGCTGCTGGAGCCGGGCACGACGGTCGCGGAGCAGCGGGCGGCGGCGGAGCAGGATCTCGAGGACGCCATCGGCTGCTTTCTCTCGGTCGGCGACCAGCGCAGCGCGGTGCTGCTGCTGCATTGCGAGGGCCAGCGTCTGCTCTACGCGGGGGATCCAGCGGCGGCGGAGGTGGCGTATCTGCGGGCGGAGCCCCTGGCGGCGACGCTCGGGGACGCCTGGTCGCTGCGCGCGGTGGCCGAGGGGCTGGCGGCGGCTCGACGGGCGGGCTGAAACCGAACGCTCGAGGGTGCCGCGGATCGGGCGGCGGCGATATCTCCAGAAGACATGATGGACGCGCACGACTTTCTCTTCAACCTCGCGCTGGCGCTCGGCGTGGCGGGGGTCGCGGCGGCGCTGTTTCAGCGGCTTCGCCAGCCCGCCGTGCTGGGCTACCTGGTGGCGGGGATGCTGGTCGGGCCGCACGTCCCGCTGCCCCTCTTCGCCGATCCACAGGTGGTCGGCGCGCTGTCCGAGCTGGGCGTCATCCTGCTCATGTTCAGCATCGGCCTCGAGTTTCCCCTGCGCGCCATCGCGCGGGTCGCGGGGGCGGGCGGCCTGGTGGCGCTCGTCGAGGTGGGGCTGCTGGTCTGGCTGGGCGGGCTGGTGGGGCTGGCGCTGGGCTGGTCGCCCGCCGAGCGCATCTTCGCCGGCGCCATGGTGGCGATCAGCAGCACCAGCCTGATCGCCCGGCTCTTCGAGGCGCGCGGCGAGAAGGGGCCGCACCGGGATCTGGTCTTCGGCGTGCTCATCGTCGAGGATCTGGTCGCCATCCTGATGCTGACGGTGCTGGCCACCCTGGGCGGGGGCGGCGCGCTGGACCTGGGCGGGGCGGGGCTGCGGCTGGGCGGCATCGTGCTGGGCCTGATGCTGGGCGGTCTGCTGATCGTGCCGCGTCTGGTGCGCATGCTGGAGCGCTCGGGCAGCGCCGAGGTGCTGGTGGTGGGGGCGGTGGGGGTCTGCTTCGCCATGTCCCTGCTGGCGGCCTCGCTGGGCGCCTCGGTGGCGCTCGGCGCCTTTCTCGCCGGGGCGCTGGCGGCGGAGGCGGGCCACGGGCACGCCCTCCAGGAGAAGCTCCAGCCGGTTCGCGACGTCTTCGGCGCGCTCTTCTTCGTCTCGGTGGGGATGCTCTTCGATCCCGCCCTGGTCTGGGAGCACCGAGGCGCGGTGCTGGGGCTGTTCCTGGTGGTGATCGTGGGCAAGGTGGTGGGGGTCTCGGCGGGGGCCTTCCTCGTGGGCTCGGGCCTGCGCACCAGCGCGCGGGCCGGCTTCGCCATGGCGAACATTGGCGAGTTCTCCTTCATCCTGGCCGGGCTCGGCGTCAGCAGCGGCGCGACGGGGGCGCACCTGCTGCCGGTGGCCGTCGCGGTCTCCGTGCTGACGGCGTTCACCACCCCGCACCTGCTCAAGCTGGCGGACCCCGCGGTGGACGCCCTCGACCGGCGCCTGCCGCGCCCGCTCCAGACCTTGAGCGCCCTGTACACCGCCTGGGTCGATCAGCTCCGCAGCGCCGGGGCGCCCAGCTCGCTCGGCCAGCACCTGCGCCGGATCGCCGCCTTCGCGGTGTTGGACGCCGGGATCTTCATCGGGCTGGTGGCCATCCACGACCGCTACGGGCTCACGCTGGCGATCTGGATCACGGATCACTTCGGGCTGCCCATGGACGCGGCGCGCTGGGGGCTCACGGGGGTGGCGCTGGTGCTGGCGGCGCCGCTGCTGGCCGGTCTGGCGCTGAGCGCGCGGCGGGCGAGCCTCCTGCTCACCGACGCGCTGCTGAGCGGCGCAGAGGGCGGCTTCGCCCGATCGTCGGCCGTTCAGCGGCTGATGCAAGGGCTGGTGCAGAGCCTGGCGCTGTTGGCGCTGGGGCTTCCGATCATGGCCATCACCCAGCCCTTTCTGCCGCCGGGTCCGGTGCTGGCCGTGATCCTGGTCATCCAGATCTTCCTCGGGCTGCTGGTCTGGCGCCAGGCGGGCAACCTGGACGGAGAGATCGGCGCGGGGGCGTCGATGATGGCGCGGGCCCTGCTCGCGCGGGTGTCGCCAGACCTGCCCGCGACGCCGCATGCCGAGGCTCCGACGGCGCTGGCGGCCCTGGGCGAGCCGGTGGCGGTGGCGCTGCGGCCGGAGAGCCCGGCGGTGGGGCGCACCCTGGTGGAGCTGAACCTGCGGGCGCGCACCGGCGCCACGGTGCTGGCGATCCGTGACGTCACGGGGGCGACGCGCCTGCCCAACGGGCGGGAGCCCCTGCGGGTGGGCGAGGTGCTGGTCATCGCCGGGCCGCGGGCCGCTGAGGACGCGGCCGTCGAGATCCTGACCGGCGCTCAGGTCTGACCGGCGCCCTCGTCGTCGGAGCTGCTCTGCCCGACGTCGCCGTGCAGGAGTGGCCCGTGCCCGCTCCCCAGGGCGTGGTCTGCGGAGAGGCGCAGCAGGCGGGTGACGTACATCAGCCCGCCCTCGACGGCCTGCTCGAGCGCCTCCCCGCGGGCCAGACGCGCGGTGATGGCGCTGGAGAGCGTGCAGCCCGTGCCGTGGTTGTTGCGCGTCTCCTGGCGGGGATGGCGCCAGGTGCGCACGCGGCCGTCGGGCAGGTAGAGCCGGTCGGCCACCTCCCAGCCCTCGCCGTGGCCGTCCTTGAGCAGCAGCGCCTTGCCGGTGCGGCGCGCCCAGGCCTCGGGGGCCTCGCCCTGCAGCAGCACCGCCGCCTCGGGGATGTTCGGCGTCACCAGCGTCGCCAGCGGCACGACCTCGTCGCGCAGCACCGCCTCCGCCTCCGGGTCCAGCAGGTGCGCCCCCGACTTCGCCACCAGCACCGGATCCAGCACGATGGGCACGGAGAGCCCGCGGAGCGCCCCCGCCACCGCCCGCGCCACGCCCGCGTTGGCCAGCATCCCGATCTTCACGGCGCCGATGGGCAGGTCGTCGCGGATCGTGGCGATCTGCGTAGCGACCATCTCCGGCGGCACGACGTGGACGGCCCGCACCTCGCGCGTGTTCTGGGCGGTCAGCGCGGTGAGCGCCGCCATTCCATAGACGCCATGGTCGATGAAGGTCTTCAGATCGGCCTGAATGCCGGCGCCGCCGCCGGGATCGGAGCCGGCGACGCTGAGCGCGGTGGGGACAGGGGGCATGGGCTCTCCTCGGGGGAGAAGACTACCCGATTGGCGGGGCTTCGTCGGGGGGTCGGCGGAAGGGGGCTGGTGTGATAAGTCTGTATGACAGAGGAGTCATCGTATGACAGCGCCATCGCTCATCTCCATTCGAATCCCGGGAGAGATGCAGAGCGAGCTCGACGAGCTGGCCTCCGCGCGAGGTGAGACGAGATCCCTGGTGATCAAGCGCCTCCTCGAAGAGGGTCTGCGGATGGAGCGCCATCCCGGCGTCGTCTTCCGGCCGGGAGCCGGCGGACGTCGCGCCGGGCTCGCGGGTGGGCCAGACATCTGGGAGATCGTTCGCGTCCTGAAGAACGCCGACGGTCGGGGCGACGATGCCATCCTCGAGGCCGCGCGCTGGTTGTCCCTGAGTCCGGCGCAGGTTCGGGTCGCGGCGAGGTACTATGCGGCCTATGCCGAGGAGATCGACGCGTGGCTGGCCCGGCTCGATCGCCTCGCTGACGAGGAGGCGGCGCTGCTGGACCGACAGCGGGGGCTCCTCGCGTGAAGGTGTTGTTGGACGAACATTTTCCGTCCGTGGTCGCAGAGCAGCTTCGCGCGCGTGGGCATGATTGTATCGCGGTCACCGAGCGCCCCGATCTTCGCGGACGGTCGGACCCGGAGATCTACGCCGTCGCGGTGACGGAGGGACGCTGGATCGTGACCGAGAACGTGGTGGACTTCGTGCCCATCCACGCTGAAGCGTTGGGGCAGGGGGAGGTGCCCGCGGGGCTGATCCTGACCTCCAACCGCCGGTTCCCGCGAGGGCGCGCGGAGACGGTGCGGGCGCTGATCGCGGCCCTCAGCCTCTTGCTGGAGGGAGCCGAGCCCGCTACGGGGGGCGTCGTGTGGCTGTAGATGTGCGGGTCAGCGACGCCCCTCCCGTCCCCACGCACGGCTGATCCCATGTTCACCCAGGTTCGATTCGGCCCCTGGACGCTCGCCGTTGATCCGGACGCGACGCGCGCCATCCTGGCCAGCCCCGGCTACCCGCTCGGCGCCGAGGGCTGCGGCTGCTCCACCTGCATGAACTTCGTCGCGCAGCGCGCGTCTCTGTACTCTCCCGCGGTCCAGGCGCTGTTCGCGTCTCTCGGGGTGGACTGGCGTCTCGAGGTCGAGGTCGTCCACTACCTCACGGCGGAGCCCGGCAGACACCTGTACTCGGCCTGGTTCCACGCCGTCGGGCGCATCGAGGCGGGCCCGGAGGCCTGGACGGGCGACGAGCACAGCTCGACCTGGGACGCCGCGTCCGCGACGGAGCTGGACGGCTGCAGCATTGGGTTCTCCAGCATGCGCACGCTGGCCCACAGCGCGTTCGACGGGCTGCCCGTGGTCCAGCTCGATCTCTACGTGGACCTCCCCTGGGTGCTCGAGGGCGAGCCTGAGCCGACCTGAGGAGCCGTCGGCTTCGCGCGACCGCTCTACGACGCGGCCGAACGCCGTTTCAGGAGCAGGCCAACGCCGAGCGGCAGGCCCACCCAGAGCGCGTGTCCGACAGGCGACAGGGCGAGCATCAGGGCGTCGAAGCGGTAGATCAGCCCGATCAGCTCCTCCAGGGTCGCGCGACCAAGGTCGGGCGGAGCGCCTCCCTGGCTGAGGTAGGCGAGGAGACCCACGACGCCAGGCGCCAACGAGATCCCGATGAGGGTGCTGAGGCCGGCGACCCAGGTGGTGAGCAGCGCCCCGCTGAGGATCCAGGCGCCGAGGGTCCTGAACGTCCTCGGCGGGGCAGGCAGCGGTCGCGCGCGACGGACGGTGAGGACGGCGAAGACGGCCGTGGCCAGCGCGAACAGGGCGAGGGAGGGCCGCAGTCCAGGCTGGATGATCGCGAGGACGGTGAGAGGGAGCAGCCAGGCCAGGCTGGCCAGCGCGCGCAGGGCGCGGTCCCATCGGCTCGTCGGCGCTCCCCGCGCCGCGACGCTGCGCCAGACGCCGATCAGACACAGGCAGCCGCAGAGCAACGCCGCCCACAACGGCAGCAGCGTGACCCAGCTCGCGACCCCAGGCTCTCCGGCCGCGGCCTGCGTGGCCTGGTGCTCGCGAATCTGGTCGGCCAGCTCCCCCAGGGCGGCGCCGGCGCCGACCAGCACCAACCCACACTGGATCTGCACCACCACGAGCACGCAGGTCGCCTCGAGGCTGGCCAGCGTGGGCGCCCGCCGCTCGCCGGCCTCGCGCCCTCCCCGACCGGCGCCCAGCGCCCCCAGCGCCGCTCCCAGCGTCGGCGCGAGCGCCCAGGCCAGGGACGTGAGGAGAAAGACCTGCTCGAGCCCCTGCAGAAGCGTCACCCCCAAGGCCTGGCCCACGAGCGGGGCGTTGGCGAGCGCGGCGATGGCGGGCGCGCTGCCCAGGATCCCGGCGGCCGGCGCACCGGCGAGGAGGAAGACGGGCACCCCGGCCATCGCGCCCGCCCAGGCCCCGCGGAGCCAGGCGTCCCGGCTGCTGGCCGCGCCGCGGCTCGCGCGCGAACCCGCCCAGATCGGCGGGACCAGCGAGAAGAGGACGAGGATGAGGCACGCGCTCAGCGGCGCCGCAGCGCGCCAGCCGGCCACCACCTGCGTCGGCAGCCAGCCCACCACCAACGGGATCAGCAGCAGCGCGCTCAGCCCGCCCGCCAGGAGACCACGGAGTACGATCCCAGGGTCCATCCTCGCTCCAACGCTCCGCGCGCGAGGACCACGCGCCCACGCCGCAGGCACGATGCCATAGCGCTCGATCTGCGCGTCCGCTATCACACTGCGGAGGCGCTCCATGCACGACGATCTCCCGCTCCGCAGCTCGTTCGGCCTTCTCCTCGCGCTCCTCGCCCCACGGGTGAGCGCCGCCGACCCCATCCTGGCCAGCGGCTCCGGGCTGGAGATCGCCTATGGCGCGGACGGCCTGGCCTACGATCCCACGCTGGAGGGCGGCATCCGGGCGCTCCTGGGCGAGACGCCCGACTGGTACGACTTCACCTGGTACGCGGGCGCCTCCACCACGATTGAGCCCTTCCTGGCCAGCAGCTTCTCCTACGAGCGCGATGGCGAACCTTACGAGTTTGCGGGCTATATCCAAGGGAGCTCGGGGTCCGCCTACGCCGTGGACTGGACCACGGTCTCGGCCGAGGACCTCAGCGGGGACGGCCTCGTGGGCGTCACGCACGTCTGGGAGATGGGCGATCTGGTGGTCACCAAGACCGAGACCTGGGAGGAGGACGGCTACGCCGCGCGGGTCCACTTCGCCGTGACCAACACCTCGGACGAGGACCTGGAGCGCTTCGCCTACCTGCACCTCATCGACCCGGCCGACACCAGCGCCACCCTCAATTCCACCAACACCCGCAACGATCTGCAGGACATCGACGGCGACGGCGTCCTGGAGTACGCCCAAGCCCAGGGGCGCGCGACCACGACGCGGGCCAACGATCACACGCTCGCGCTCGGCCTCTGCGACCCCGCCGCCGAGGAGGTCAACTTCAAGAGCGGGGTGGAGGTCCTGGTCAGCGAGGCCCTGGACGTCGGCTTCGACGGCGACACCGACGGGGCGAGCTCCGACCAGCAGATCGTCTACCTGCACGAGGAGGAGACGCTGGAGGCCGGCGCCACCGTCCTCTTCGCCTTCATCCTGGCCGCGGGCGCCTCGGACGCGGACGCGCTCGCCGCCTTCACCGACGCGCGGCCCGGCTGCTGGGACCTGGACGCGGACGGCGAGCTCGGGGTGGACTTCGGCGGCGGCGACTGCGACGACGAGGACGGCGCGGTCTACGCCGGCGCCGACGAGATCTGGTACGACGGGCTCGACCAGGACTGCGCGGGCGACAACGACTACGATCAGGACCAGGACGGCTTCGTGGACGACGCCTACTCGGGCGCCGAGACGCGCAGCCCCGGCTCGGGCGAGGTCGTGGACGACGGCAGCGGCGTGCAGGCTGGCGACTGCGACGACGAGGACGCGTCGATCAACGCCGGCATAGACGAGATCTGGTACGACGGGCTCGACCAGGACTGCGCGGGCGACGACGACTACGACCAGGACCAGGACGGCTACGCCGACGAAGGCCACGCCGACGTGTACGGCCCGACGCGCGACCCGGGCTCGGGCGAGGACATCGACGGCACCGGCGTCCTCGAGCCGGCCGACTGCGACGACCTCGACCCCGAGGTCGGCCCCTGCGTGCTCGATCCATTCTACAAGGGCGGCGGCGGCTGCCGCTGCGCCTCGACCGACGCGCGCGCCTCGCGCCTGGGCCTCGTCGCCCTGCTCGTCGCCGCCATCGGCCTGCGGCGTCACGCGTCTACTCGACGCCCTCGCTGACGCGCTCGTCGCCGTCGTCCGCGGGGGACTCCAGGGCCTCCTCCGCGCGGTTGCTGGGCGGGTCGTAGTACCACTCCGCCTGCTCGGAGCCGATCCAGCCGAGGTCGGCGGCGGTCAGGTAGCCGATGCGCAGCTCGCTCAGGCTGGTGACCTCCGCCTCGGTGGTCGAGCCCAGCGGTCGGTCCACCGCCATCAGCTCTGCGTAACGTTGGGGGTAGAGCGGCTCGGCGAAGGGCTCGACGAAGCCTTGCGGGTAGAGGCTCAGGCCGCTGGCCTCGTCGTAGAGGTCGCGGGCGCCCAGGGTGTGCGCCAGCTCGTGCGCGACGGTCGCCAGGGCGTACGCCGGGTTCTTCTCGTCGAGCGCGATGAAGCTGATGGCCAGTCGCCCCTTCTCCGAGCCGCGGGAGTGGGCCGCCAGGTCGCCCTCGGCCTCTCCATAGACGAGGAAGAGCCGCACGGCGACACCGTCGGGGTCCAGGCCGCGGCTCTCGGCCAGATCGGTGAAGTAGCGCGCGTAACGCCAGCTCTGGAGGCCCACGCGCCAGAGCGGGTCATCGGGGCCAGCCAGCGGCGGGGGCTGGACCGCCTGCAGCCAGGGGCCGCGCAGCTCGAGGCGCAGATAAGGGCCCGCGCGCCCGGTGTACCGCTCGCGCTCCGCGTCGAACCAGGCGCCGATGCTGCGCAGCGACTCGACGTCGGCGCTCTTCGGCTGGTTCAGCCGGCGCACGATGGGCGCATGCAGCCCTCCGCCGGGGGGGACGAACTGGTAGATGCCCACCGTGACCGTGCCCTCCGGGCTCACGCTCGCCCGCTCGTCGCGCAGCCAGCGGCTCAGCTCGAAGAGGAAGACGGCGAAGAGGAAGACCATGAAGAGCTGGCGGGCGCGCTCCTGCCGCCGATGGCGCGTGAGCTGTTGGAGGCAGCCCGCGCAGAGGGCGCGGCTCCCGGCGATGATCACGCACTCGGCGCAGATGGCGCGCTTGCAGCGTCGGCAGCTCCGGCTGGCCAGACTGGTGACGTGGTCCACGCAGTAGGGGCTGTGCTCGCGCGGCGTGCTCTCCTCGAGCAGCGCCACCGTGGCGCCGACCAGGCGCAGGCGGCGCGCCGTCTGCTCGGCGGCCTCCTCGTCGTCCACGACGCGCAGGACCATCGGCAGATGATCGGGGTCTATGGTCCGCTCTCGCGGCAGCACGGACTGGAGCGCGCTCGCGCCGCCGGAGGGTAGGCGGACCAGCACGACCCGCCAGCGGGGCCTGCGGAGCTCAGGCGGGGGGTCGACGACAGACACGCAACAGGGAAGATAGCTGGCATGCCCGCCCTCGTGTGGTCCATCGCCGCTGCGCTCCTGCTGGTCTCGCTCGGGGACCTCAGCGCCCAGGTGCGAGCGGCCATACCGTTGCTGCTGATCTGGGGGGTGGGGGTGGTCCTGCTGCCCAGGCCCCAGGGTGGGGCGGCGCGCGTGCTGCTCGCGGCCCTCGCGCTGCGCGCCGTGCTGCTCGCCTCGCCGGTCAGCCTGTCGGACGATCTCTACCGCTACCTCTGGGAGGGGCGCGCGGTGCTGCTGGGCGGCAACCCCTATCTGCACCCGCCCGGCTGGGAGGGATGGCCCGCCGACGCCATCCGCGCCCAGGTCGGGCACCCGGCCATCCCCACCATCTACCCGCCGCTGGTGATGTGGCTCTTCGCCGGCGTCGCCGCCGTCCTCTACGATCCGCTCGGCGCCAAGATCGTGTTCGGGCTCGCCGACGCCCTCCTGGCCTGGGCCCTGGCGCGGACGCTCGAGGGCCGCGGGCGCTCGACCGCCCCCGCCTGGCTCTACGCCCTCCACCCGCTCGGCGCCGTGGAGTCCGCCGGCAGCGGCCATCTGGACGCGCTCGCCCTCCTCTTCCTCGTGCTGGCCATCCGCGGCTGGGACCGTGCGCAGGCGGGCAGGGGCGGGGACGGCGGCGTCCTCGCCGCGGTGGCGGGCCTGGGGGTCAAGCTCTTCCCGGCGTTGATCCTGCCTGCGCTGCTGCGGGTGCCCGGGCGTCGCGCGCGGCGGGTGGGCGTCGCGCTGGGCGGCCTGGGCGCGCTGCTGGCGCTCTCCGCGCCGTTCTGGGACGCGGGCGAGACCATGTTCTTCGCCTTCCAGAACTACTCGCGACGCTGGTCGTTCAATGGTTCTATCTTTCCGATTCTTGAGACATTCTCATGGTCAGCGTTCAACGACGACCTGCCGGCGCGCCGCTTCGCCGTGGTCCTGGGCGCGCTCGTCACCGGGTTCGCGCTGCTTCGCCGCCGCGATCCGGCAGAGGTCGCGCTCTGGGCCGGCGGCGCCTTCGTGCTCCTCTCGCCCACGGTCCACCCCTGGTACATCGCCTGGGCCTGGGTCCCCGCGCTCCTCTGCGGCGTCCGCGCCTGGACCGTCCTGGCCACGCTGGCGCCCATCGCCTACGCCGTGCTGGCGACCCTGGACCTGGAGACCGACACCTGGTCCGAGCCCACCTGGACGCGCCCGCTGATCTATGTGCCCTTCTTTCTGGCCCTGGCGGTGGAGTGGGGGTGGAGGGCGATGACGGCGGGACCGGCTTCGGCGGCGGGCGGCGAGCGGGGGGGCAGGAGATTGGATCGGCGATCTCGGGGTGTTCAAGGTCGATGATGGGCCGGTGGGCGCAGGTTCGGAATCAACCGACATCACAAACCTGCCAGGCTGGGCCATTGTGGTGGAGCTGACGCGTGGCTCCTGGCTCTACGAGGCCGTCATGCTCCTCACCCGGGCTGGGCCGGGCTGGTCGGACACGGGCTCTTTCAGGCGCTCGGGGAGAGCCGACCTCGCCGGCGCGACGACATCTGGGCGGTCGTGGATCGGCCACCGCGGGCCGGCCTGGGACGCCGCGCGTGTGTTGGCCCAGCGGCTCGCCTCGCAGCCCCTGGCGATGTCCATTCTCTGCCACGTCCTGAAGGGGCAGGATCCGGTCACGGTGGCGTCCTGGCTCCGCGAGTCCGCCCGTCGGGTTCGCGCTGCCATTGGGCGGGCGCGTGCAGCGAGCGCACTCGGCGGAGATCGTGAAGAGAGCCCAGAGGCCAGGCGCTGAGCGGCGCGCACGGGTCGAGCGGGCCGCGAGCGCCTTCGACCGCGCGTTGGCGAAGGTCATGGTCGCCATCCAGCTGCCGGATCTGTACAAGGATCCCTCGATGCGGGCCGCCGCGTTGGCCGTGGAAGGTCAGACGCGATTGGATTGGGCGCTGACGATGCGCGCGGGCGCAGCGCGACGGGAGCAGCTTGCGTTGGCTCGCGGCAGTCTGCAGCGGTCCTTGCAGCTCACGGCGCCGCCGGACCGAGAGCATCTGGTCAGAGTGTTCGATGATCGGTTGGCCACCTGGCTGGACGCCGGGGCGCGCGAGCGCGGCTCGGTGGCGAGCTGGCGCACCACCCCCAGCGACAAGGGCGGAGACCAGACCATCCGCTGGACGCCATGGGACAACGACCCCGGGGGCGATCTTCGACGACCCCCCTCCTCCCGCGAGCTGGTGCGGCGCTTCTGGCGGGGGCTGTGGGGGGCGCTCCTGGGCTGGGGCGGCCACGACCGACGCGCCTCGGCGCGCGCTCGATCCCGGCCGGCGGCGAGGTGCGCTCCAGGCGCGATATGCTGCGCGGAAGAGGTGCGCATGACACCTGAGGTGACGGTCGCGTCGGACCCCGCCGGTGCCCTGGCGGGGCTGCCCAGCGCGCGGCGGCTGGCGGTGGCGGTGCCCGACCACACACGCCCCATCGACGTCCCAGCGGCCCTGCGCGCGCTCCAGGATCGCGCCGCGCTGCGCGTGGTGGTCGGCCTCGGGCTGCACCGTCCCATGCGCGCCGACGAGCTGGCGCCGCTCGAGCCCTGGGCCCCGATCCAGCATGACCCAGAGAATGTGGCCTCTACTGCGACGGTGGATGGCGTCCCGGGCGCCGTCTCGCGCCACCTGCTCGGGCTCGACGCCATCATCAGCGTGGGCGTCGCCGAGCTGCACCAGTACGCCGGCCTCAGCGGCGGGCACAAGGGCGTCGCGGTCGGCTGCGGCGGGCGGGCGACCATCGCCGCGCTCCATCAGCGAGACCGCGTGCTGGCGCCGGGGGTGCGCATCGGCCAGCTCGACGGGAACCCCTTTCGTGCGGCGGTGGACGCGCTCGGCGAGGCGGCGGGGGTGCGCTTCGCCCTGGTCTGGGTCCCGGCGGCGCGCGTCTGGATCGGCGGGCCGCCGCGCGCGGTGCTCGCCGAGGCGCTGGCGCGCATCGACCCCTGGGAGCCGGTGGAGGGTGGTCGGGCCGGCGCCGTGCTGCGCGTGCCCGCGAGCAAGGCGTCGAGCTTCTACCAGGCCAGCCGCGCCGCGACCTATCTCGGCCTCTCGCCCCGACCGCCGGTGGCGGAGGGCGGGCGGCTGATCCTCGAGGCCGCATGCCCGGAGGGGTTGGGCGCGGAGGCGGGCTTCGTGGCCGCGCTGCTGCGGGAGCCGCCTCCCTGGGGCGGGCTGTTGCGGGGGGCGCCGCCCGAGGGCGCGGGCGCGCAGCGGGCGGTGATGATCGCCCTGCTCGCGCGGCGCTTCCAGCTCGAGGTCGCCGGCTGCGCTCAGCCCGAGGCCCTGCGCGCGGCGGGGATCGCGGCGCGCGCGGAGCCCGCCGAGCTCGAGCCCGGCTGGCTCGACGTGCGTCGGCCCTTCGAGCGGATCCCGCAAGGGGAGGCTACTTAGACTAGTTTCTTGGGGCGAGCACCCGGCTCGGGCGCGGCGTCACCTGGCCAGCCGAGCCGACATCGTGCAGCAGGAACCAGCCCCGCGCCTTGTCTTCGCGGATCTCGCTCTGCGGAAAGGTGGGGCGCCCGCCGGCCAGGTCGATCGTGTAGAGCGCCGCCCGGTCATTGTGGGTCAGCTGCACCTGAAGAGGACGGGCCTCGGCGCCCCCGCGCGCGTCGGCCTCGACCAGCTCCAGCCCCTCCTGGCCCTGCCGCCAGGTCAGGTCGCGGATCTGGTACGTCCGCCCCAGCGGATCGACGGCGAACAGGCTCCAGCCTTCGCCGCTCCGAAGCACCTTGAGGCGGGGCCTCGGGACCGGGTTCCCGATGGCGTCCCCGTCATGGATGGAGACCCCGTCGGTCGCCGCGAGCACGATCATCTCCGCGCGGCCCGTAGGCTGCCCCAGCGCGTCCGTGCGGTAGACGAAGAGCTTCGCGGGCATGGCGGCGCCACGCGAGAGCAGCCAGGTGAGGACAGCGCACTCGATGTCGTTGAGCATGACGACATGATAGCGCCGACCCGCACTGAACGGATCGTCGGGTCAGACTTTCTCGACGCGAATCGCCTGAACCCGGCCCTTGAGCGGGCCGACGGCGCCGTAGGTCCACCCCTTTCCCGCGCCGTCCGCCACCGTCGAGGCGATGGGATAGCTCTCGGAGAAGTCCGGGTCCGTGCGCTCGACGTTGACCTTGTCGATGTTCTCCAGGTCAGGGATGCGCACGGTGAGCACGTGCGCGCTGCGGCCCTGGTAGGCCACGCCCTTGTGGATCTCGATGGCGCGCCAGGGGTGGCTCTCCCAGTCGCCCTCGTTCGCCGAGGAGATGAGGACCACGCGCGTGCCCACTGGCGCCATGATGACGATGGAGCCGATGTTTCCGCTCTCCAGATCGCCCTTCTTGCCCGTCGGGTAGATCTGCATCGTGGTGCGGTTGCCGGAGAAATTGATCCCGGTGAACGCGATGATGTCACAGCGCATATTCTGAGCGATATCCCAGCGCAGCATCCGGCTTCCTCCAGCAGGCGCGATCTCTCGAAGACATCGCAGTCTACAGCAGTTTGCGCGGGGCGTGTCAATCGGAGCCCGGTTTTCGGCCGCCCATGGTGGTGCGGGCCGACGAGCGGCCGCCGGGCCTCGGGCGCGTCGCAGGGACGAAGGGGCCGGTCGCCGGGCCGCGCGCCGCTCGCGCCACCGCTGCACCCTCCCCTCGGGCCGCCGGTGCGCCTCAGACTCGTCGCTCCTGCGCTTCTTCCCTACCGTTGGTGGGAGTCGGCGCTGGCCCTCGCGCTCAGGACGAAGTAGACTCCGTCCGCGATGACAGCCCCTGGTGAGCTGAACAAGTCTCAGAAATTCGTCCGGCTCGTGGAGCTCATGCTTCGACGTGGAGGCATCCGTGCCTCTGAGGCGATGGAGCAGTTCGACCTCGACAACCGGACCCTGCGCCGCTACCTCGCCGACCTGCGCGAGCTCGGTCTGCCCATCCAGGACAAGGGGCGCGGGCGCAACCGCATGCTCACGCTGGACCCGAGCTACGGGCGCCAGAGCGTGCAGCTCTCGCTGCTGGAGATCGTGTCTCTGCACTTCGGACGCACGCTCTTCGACTTTCTCTCGGGCACGCACTTCGCCGCCGACATGAACGACGCGCTGGAGCGCATCGCGCCGATCATGGACCGCACGGACATGGACCTGACGCGCGATCTGGATCGCAAGCTGATGGCCGTGCCCGAGCACTTCAAGGATCACGCCGAGTCCGGCGACGCCATCGACGAGATCCTGAGCGCGCTGCTCTACCAGAACCCGGCCACCGCGCGCTACGCCCGCCCGCAGGGGCCGGTGCGCACGTACCGCCTGCAGCCGCTGACGCTGGCCACCTACCGCCAGAGCCTCTACCTCTTCGCGGTCGATGAGGACGAGGGGAAGATCAAGACCTTCGCCCTCGATCGTTTCAAGTCCTTCAAGCGCAAGCGCAAGGAGCACTTCGTCTACCCGACCGACTACGATCCGCACACCCTGATCGCCGACAGCTTCGGCATCACGGGCGGCACGGTGGTGGACGTGGTGCTGGCCTTCGGGCCGCGCGAGGCGCCCTACATCCGGGAGCGCGTCTGGCACCGCAGCCAGACGGTGGAGCCCGGCCCCGAGGACGGCGTCACCTTGAAGATGAAGGTGGGCATGTCCACGGAGCTCGTGCGCTGGGTGCTCTCCTTTGGGCCCGAGGTGCGCGTGCTGGCGCCGGACTCGCTGGCCGACGAGGTGCGCCGCCTGCACATCGAGGCGGCGGCGGGTCAGGGCGTGTCTGAGGCGGCGGCCGCGACCGAATGAAGACCCCGCGCCCGGTGCCCCAGGGCACGCTGAACAGCCTGGACTGGGCCTGGCCGCACGTCCTGGACGGCCGCGACCCCTGGGCGGGCGACGAGGCGCTGCCCGACCCCTACGATTACGAGAACTACCTGGAGTTTCCGGGCGGAGAGCCCGTCCTGGAGCCCGAGGCCTACGCCGTGGCGGATCGCAGCTTCCTGGCGATCTACCGCGACATCCTGGGCGGCCGCGCGACCCTGGCGGCGATCGAGGCCCCTGCGCGCGCCATCGGCGTCTGGGGGCCTGCCCGCCACGACCGCCGCCCGCTGGAGCCCGCGACGCAGCGCATCCCGGACGAGATCCTCGCCGATCACGTCGAGGACTGGGTCCCGGACGTCGGCCTGCAGTCGCCGGACCGGGTGCTCGGGCCCTGGGCGGAGGGGCCGCTGCCCGCGCGCGTCCGCCTCGCCGCGGGCGCCGCCGTCTGCTTCTGCCCCTGGGTCACCCCCGGCGTGACGCCTGCCGAGCGCGTGGCCCGCTCGAAGCCGAAGCCGTCGAAGCCCTACCGCGCCGCGCTGCGCGCCATCGCCGCCGCGCCGCCCATGGTCTGGGCTGTCGAGGGGGATCGCCTGCGCCCCCACCTGCCGCTCTTCCCCCGCGGGCGGCCGGACGGGCCGGTGCTGGGCGTGCCGGACGCGCCCGCGGTGATCGGCCGCGTCGTCCCCAGCGCGGAGGGCTGGTTTCTGGCCTGCGCCTTGCCGCTCCCCGGCCTCCCGCCGGCCGCTGGCCTCACCCGACGCCTCTACCTCGAGCTGCTGCGCGTGCGCCGCGCCGAGCGTCGCGCCTCCTGGGAGGACGCCCTGCGCCGGCGCGCCGAGGTGATCTACCGGACCGCGCTGTCCTGGGCCTGGCTGGAGACCAGGGACAGCACCTGGAGCTGGGGATCCTCTCGCGCAGAATAAACAGGTATGGTACAATCCTGTTTCCCCACTCAGACAGGAGCCCCCCATGGCCGACACCGCGACACTCCTCCGTGAGAGCATCGGAATCGCCGCTTCCCGTGAGCCTATCGTCACGAAGCGCTTCTACGCCATCTTTCACAGCCGCTACCCCCAGGTCGTGCCCCTCTTCAGCAAGAACGCTCCGGAGAAGCAGCAGGAGATGCTCCAGGGCGCGCTGCTCGCGGTGCTCGACCACCTCGACGACGCTGCCTGGCTCGAGCAGACCCTGGGCGCCATCGGCGCGGGTCATGTCGGCTATGGCGTGACCGACGAGATGTACCCCTGGGTGGGCGAGTGCCTGATCGCCGCCCTCGCCGAGCTCTGCGCCGATGACTGGACGCCGGAGCACGAGGCCGCCTGGGCTGGCGCCTACGGGGCGCTGATGGGCATGGCGCTGGCTGGCGCCCGCCGCGCGCGGGGCGAGGTCGCCGCGAGCTGAGCGCCCGAGCTCGGGCGGCCGCGATAAGCTCAGGCGTGGAGTCTTCACCATGTCCTGGCTTTTCGCGACCCTTCTCTGCTCGCTGCTCGACGTCGCCGCCCAGGAGCCGGCCCGCGGAGGCTGGCCGCACAACGCCGAGGCCGCGCCCGCAGCGCAGGAGGCAGAGACCCCCGACGAGGAGGCCGGCCTGGAGATCCTCGACGCCGGTCCCGCCGACGGCCCGCCGCTGCCCAGCTTCTTGCGCTGGTCTCAGGCTGGCCAGCGCCGCCTGAAGGCCGCCTGGCCCGACGGCGTGCATCCCGAAGAGAACTACCGCTTCTCCGCGGAGATCTACGCACAGATCGCGCCGCTCGCCGCAGAGCGCCCCGGCGTGATCCGCCCCGAGATGATCGGCCGCACGGTCAAGGGACACCCGATCTGGGCCTTCCGCGTCAGCCGCCCCGGAGACGAGATCCGACACAAGATCCTCGTGTTCGCCGGGATTCACGCGCTGGAGTGGATCTCCAGCGAGGTCGCGACGGAGTATCTCCTGAAGACGGCGCTGAGCCCGCCGCGCGGCGTGGAGGTCGTGGTCATCCCCATCCTGAACCTGGACGGGCGCTACGCGGTGGAGCGCGACCTGAAGAAGCCCGCGCCCCGCCCCTACCGGCGCACCAACGCTCGCGGCGTGGACCTGAACCGCGACTTCGAGGTCTTCCGCAGCTCGGACGCGCTCTGGCAGAAGATCGTGCCGGGCTTCTACCACACCTCGCCCGCGCCGCTCTCTCAGCCGGAGAGCCAGGCTTTGGATCGCCTCGGCGCCGAGGGCTTCGACGTCTCGGTCAGCCTGCACGCCTTCGGCGGCTACGTCTACGCCCCCTGGGCCGGGCGCTGGGCTCCGCCCCCGGATCGGGAGCGCTTCGCGCTGCTGGGCGACGTGATGGTCTCGGGGATGCCGACGCGGCCCTACCAGTCCAAGCAGCTCTCCCACTGGGCCTTCTTCTTCCGCGCCCTGGGCACCGAGCTCGACCACTTCTACGGCAAGTACGGGACCTACAGCTTCCTCATCGAGCTGACGCGCTCCGGCATCGAGCCCTTGGATCGGAGCACCTGGAAGAACTACTTCCGCTGGTACAATCCGGAGGATCCGACCGAAGCCATCGGCCAGGGCTACGGCGCGCTGCGCGCGCTGACGGGCTACGCGAGCTTCGAAGGTCTCCCTCCGCGGCCCGCGCCGCCCGCGACCGAGTAGCCAACCCTACTTCTTCGGGATCTTCAGCTTCATCCCGACCTGCAGCGAGTGGCCGCCGCCGAGCTTGTCGCCGTTCGCCGCCTGAATCTGCGGCCAGGCCGCCGAGTCGCCATAGTACTTCTTGGCGATCGAGCCCAGGTTCTCGCCCTTCTTGACGGTGTGCGTGGTCAGGATGGGCGCGTTGGACTTCGCGGTGCTCTTCGCCTCGGCCTTGGGCGCGGCGGCCTTGGGCGCGGCCTCGACCGGCGCGGCGCTGACCGCCTTGGCGCCGGTGATCTCCGGCTGCGCGCTGGCGGCGAAGGGCTGCGTCACCGGAACGGAGACCGTCGCGGCGCCGCTGGCAGCGACGGGAGCGGCGCTCGCGGCGACCGGGACGGCGCTGGTCGTCGCGGCGGCCACGGGAGCCGCGGCGAGCACCTCGTCGGCGGGCAGGGGGGGCAGCTCGTCGGAGGCCATCGCGGCGTCGGCGCCGACCGTCTCCGCCTCGGGGTCCTGTCCCAGGCCCCCGAAGAGCAGGGCCGCCAGCATCAGCGCGGAGGCCGAACCGGCGACCACCGCCGTGATGCCGGCCCAGGTGCGGACGCGACCGCGCAGGGTCTCGTTCTCCGCCTCCAGCGAGATGACGTCGGTGCGCAGGCGCTTGGCCTCGCTGCGCAGGTTGCGGATCTCACCGCGCTCGCGGCTCGCGACCCGTGTGCGGTACTCTTCGGCGTCCTGGACGTGGCGGCGCAGGCCCTCCTCGACGGAGTCCCGCAGGCCCGCCGGCAGGAAGGCGCCGTTGGCGGTCGCGGCGTCCAGCCAGGAGAGCGCCTCCTGCCACTGCTCGCGGGCGGCCAGCACCTTGCCGAGCAGCATGGCGGCGTCGCCGTCGTTGGGGTCCAGACAGAGGAGCATCCGCAGGCGCTCGGACGCTGGAGCCAGACGGCCATCCTGGGCCAGGGCCAGCGCCTCGTCATACAGCGAGGTCGGCGCGTCGATCCCACAGGCGTCCAGCGCGCGCGCGATCTTCGTCGTCGCGCCGGTCTCGCCGGATCCGCGTGGGGCTTCGTCTTCAAAAGAGAGGAGGGCGACGGACATGTCGGCCACCGTGGCGGGAGGGAGGGG
>CAZKWG010000020.1:24481-25081 GCA_964556105.1 uncultured Enterobacterales bacterium
TCGGCGCGCGGTTCTCGCGGTTCGGGGGGGGGGTTTCTTATTAAAATTTGTGGTGGGCTTGGTAATTGGGGCCCACGGTGGGGGTGGGTTGGGTGGGTAAGGGAGCGCCGAGACCGGGGAGGTCGCGAGGCTGAGGAGCGAAGAGGGGTGGGAAGACCTGGAGGTGTCTTCCAGAGGTCCTATTGACATAGCAAGAGTTGTCGCGGATGTCCACACATGCGCGGCGCAAAAGCATGTCCTGGGGCGCGCATTCGTCGAGTTGGCCCGTGGAACGCCGTGACGCTTCGTGGTGCCCTCCCGCCGCTCCCTGCTCACCCGCCCCCCACCAGGTGCGCGACCACGCTGCGCAGCGCGGGCGTGAGCCAGAGCGTGACCCCGGCCCCGAGCACCCAGAGCGCGCTGAAGATGGCTCCCAGCGCGGCCCAGGGGAGCACGCGCAGCGCCTCGGGCAGCTCGGGGGGAGGGGGCGCGACGGCGCACGTGATCTGGCCGGCGCGCAGCTCCTCGAGCGTGCGGCCCACCAACGCGTCTTCGACCGCGGGAGCCAGGCGCTGGCTGGCGGCGGGCACCGCGCCCGCGGCCCAGGTGGTCAGCGAGGGC
>CAZKWG010000021.1:0-24936 GCA_964556105.1 uncultured Enterobacterales bacterium
GCGCGATGCTGCTGGCCCTGGCCCGCGAGGCGCCCGGGGGGGCGGGCGGCGCCGGCCCTCGCGCGGGTGGACGCGCTGGAGCGCGCGGGATATCCGCCTCCCAACCTCGATCTCGGGCTCGGGGCGCTGGCTCAGGCCTACGCGCTCCCGCCGGGCTTCATCGGCGGCGTCTTCGCCATCGGCCGGCTCGCGGGCTGGGTAGCCCACGCCCTCGAGCAGCGCGAGCGCCCTGGCCTGCTCCGCCCGCGGGCCAGCTATGTCGGTCCCTGATCTACTGCTGCCAGACGACGAAGCCTGGCAATAGTCGATCAAAGCGCAGGACAAAAGTGCTCGTGATATGCCTCATCTGATCTGATCTGATCTGATCTGATCTGATCTGATCTGATCTGATCTGATCTTGCTTGCCTGACACCACATAGCATGGCAATCTGAACAGGAGTCCAGGCCAGCATGTAGCCCACCTCGACTCGCCCCCCCCCCCTTTGCCCGGAGATGCCCATGGCGTCACAGTACAGCCGCTTTCTGCCCCTCCAGACGCTCTCGTCCACCCAGACCATGCCTCGGGACGAGGTGCTGGATCTCGGCGCCTACAATACGCTGCAGATTCAGCTGCGTGTCCTTGTCGCCGGCAGCGGAGGTAACGTCAAGATTCAGCATGCGGCCGTCAACGAGCCCGACGCGTTCAAGGACCTGAGCGGCGCATCTGCTGCGCTGAACGCCACGGGCAATCACTTCGTGACCGTGACGAACTTCCTGCGTTATCTGCGCTGGGTCACCGACGGTTCGGTCTCGGGCAGCCCGGCGGTCCTCATCGACATCATCGCAAAGGAGTAGGGCCGTGGGCTGCGGGTGCGACGGAGGTGGACAGGGGTGCTCCTGTTCGGGAGCGCGTCCCGATCGTCTGAACAGCGTTCCCGAGGGTGGACAGAAGCGTAAAGATATCCGACCAACGCGGAAGATGCAACGAACGGCGCCTCTCTCCAAGCGAGAGCGTGACATGTTCGATGTTCGCGAAGATCCGACCCGCGGGCGTGGAGCCCGGCTTCGTCCGATGCTAAGGCACCTCCTGAGCCTCGACGACGACAATGTGCCGACAGATACCTATCTGAACGGACGACGGGAAGGTCGTACCACCTCGGAGATCATCCGTCCCGCCCCACCCCCACCCGAGCCAGAGTGTGGTGTGGGCCTTGGCCCCTCTCCACGTATCCCCTCGAGGCCCAATATCCCGCGAGGGCGATCCTCCCCCGAGCCTCACCAGACGACGCACCTGATCGGGGGGATGGCCATCCCCGTCCCCCCGGACGGCAACCTGATGCCCGCGTTCAGCGAGGCGGTGCAGCGTCGGCTGAAGCGAGGGTCCATCGAGCGGATCGTGCCTCCGGCTACAGCGCTGCGCCCCGGTGATGCGCTCGGGCGCGACTGCGCGAACGGAGGCCCCACGCTGCTGAGGCCGACCATGAGTGGGCTCAGCGCGAGCCTGGGATCGTCCATCAGCCTGGGAAGGGACGTCCTCGATCTGGAGCCATCCTCGAGCGACTACCCGTTCACGTACCGTAGCGTCACCCTCTACATCGATCGCGACTGGCTCAGCAGCTACATCGACGACTATGCGCACCTCTACAGGGCCGAGGAGGTGGGCTTCGAAGAGGGCTACGGTCAGGTCAGCAGCATCGCTGACGCGCTGGACATGCTCTGGCCAGAGTTTCGAGCAGAGGCCAAAGGGAAGCACAGCGTCTTTCACAGCCTCCTCGGCTGCTACAATCTGCCGCGCGAGCCCATGGAGGAGGCGCTGTTCTGGAAGAACGGTTGGGGCTCGCCCTCCAAGGTCTATTACTACGCCATGCAGCTCATTCGGACCTACATCGACTACATCGAGGTAGAGATTCATCCCTGCACGGGCTTCGGCACCTTCATCGAGACCCTGTTCAAGGGAGAAGCGGCGGAGAACGACGTCGGGGAGACGTGCACGCTGACGATGAGCTACCGCAACGCGGAGCGCGACCACGACTATGTCCACGAGCCCTGCGACAGGGACCTGCGCGGCGTGACCTGCGAGGACGGCTTCAACACCGCGGACCCGGGGTGCGATGGGGCCCCGTACGACACGTTCCTGGACGACAAGGGATGGGACACCACCGAGAACTGTTGGAACGGGCAGGTCTCGGGGACAGGCCAGTGCGCGCTCCCTGACTCGATGTGCGGCTCGGATGGACGGGCCGCCATCGCGGACTCCAACTTCATGGTGATCATGCAGGTCGTCCACCTGGCCTGGCGGGGCTGGCTCTGCGACTTTCTGCTGTGGTGGGCCAGGATAGGGCTGGACTATGCGCTCTACCTCTACTCCCTCCCGGATACGGGGTCCACGCGGATCAAGGCGAGCACCACCCTGAAACGCGCGCAGCAACTCGCCCGCTACGCGCTGCGCACCATCGCTGCGCACGCCTCGACCATCATCCACGAGATGGGTCACGTCAAGGCGGGGAGCGGCCACTGCGACCACAACTGCTGCATGAACGTCGCGCGTGAGCCTTGGCTCTGCAAGGTGCGCGCGCATCTCGGCCTTCCCCAACAGGAGCTGACCCTGCGGAGCCCAGACGACTACAACAACACCTCTTACATCGAAGACCTGGCAGCGAGTTGCACGGATGGAGACTACGAGTGGATGTGTGACACGGGGCGCGAAGGGGTCGCAGGCTCCGAGGGCCTCTATTGTGTGAGCAACTGTCACACCTATGCCGACAAAGGCCCAGATGACGAGCGCCCCGTCCTTGACGGCGTCCGCTACTGTGATGGCCTATTTCCTTGACCTCGGAGATCGGAGCCATGAGCAAGCCACAAAGCATTCTGCCCGCTCTCTACATCGTCGCGTTGACGTCGGCCCCTCTGTCCTGCGGGAGAGACAAGGAACCAGCCTGCGAGGACCGGACCGAGCAGAGCTGTCCCGAACGCTATCGTTACGAGTGTGACACCTGTGGGCAGGGTTGGGCCTGCGGCTACTTCCGTGAGGACGGGACTGGCCCTGTCTGGGGCCGCACGGACTGGCCTTGTCATTGCATCGGTGAGGATGGCAAGATTCGCTACTATGACTCTACAGACACATCCACCAACCGGGAGTGCATCGAGACCCCGTAGCACTTATGATCTCGGAGATCGAGCCATGAGCAAGCCACAGAGTATCCTGCCCGCTCTCCACATCGTCATGTTGATGTCGGCCCCTCTGTCCTGCGGGAGAGACAAAGAACCAGCCTGCGAAGACCGAACCAATCAGCGCTGCCCCAATCCTTCCGTCTACGACTGTGACACCTGCGGACAGAGTTGGGCCTGCGGCTTGTTCAACGGGGGTGGGACCAGCCCTGTCTGGGGCCGCACGGACTGGCCTTGTGAATGCATCGACGAGAACGGCTACGTTCTGACTTACGACTCTGCAGACACCTCCGTCAGCCTGGAGTGCATATAGCACCCGTAGCACTGGCAGAGACGCACACGCGCACACGTGCGCCCCCAAACACCGTCAACGCCTCATCAACACCAAAGTGAGATCACGATGGACACCTTCTCCACCTGTATCCTGAAGCGCGTCACCCTCTCCGACGGCGACGCCATGGACCTGAGCATGGCGCTCGACCTGTTGGCCTTCCACGAGTTGGACATCGTGGTCCAGGTCCACGAGGCCGCGGAGGGCGACACACCGCGTCTGCTCGTCGAGCATGCCCCCGCCAATGAGGAGGGCAGCTATCTGGACTTCCCAACGCCGATCTCCATCGACCTCAGCGTCGTCGGCAGCACCTGGCATCGGGTGACCTCGTTTACCCGCTGGGTGACCTGGCGCACGACGGGTACGATGGGCGCCGGCCCCGTGGTCACAATGGACATCCTCGCCCGCCGTTGACGTCGGCGAGCTGAGTCAGCCGCGCCGTGCCGCCAGCGCCCCGCTCAAGCCGCCCGCGTCTGCCGCTTGACCACCGCCACGTAGAGCAGGCCCAGCACCACCACCGAGACCACGACCACCGCCGTCAGCCGGTGAAAGGCCGCGTTGTAGCCCTCGGTCGCCGCGCCGCCTTCCAGCACGGCCGCCAGATCCTCGCCCATGACCACGCCGAAGACGGTCAGCACGGCGCACCAGAGCGCCGAGCCCAGCGTGGTCATGATCGAGAACTGCCGGATGTCCATGTTCACGACGCCGGCTGGGATGGAGATCAGGTGGCGCACCACCGGCAGCAGGCGGGCGAAGAAGATGCCGCCCGCGCCGTAGCGCTGCACCCAGACCTCGGCCATGCGCAGCTTCTCCTCGTTGAGGAAGAAGTACTTGCCATAGCGGAGGATGAAGGGCCGCCCGACCGCGCGCGAGATCAGGTAGGTGAGGATCGAGCCGATGTAG
Source organism: uncultured Enterobacterales bacterium (assembly GCA_964556105.1). Lineage (GTDB taxonomy): Bacteria > Myxococcota_A > UBA796 > UBA796 > CAZKWG01 > CAZKWG01. The sequence continues at coordinate 4,382 of CAZKWG010000021.1, forward strand.
CAGCCCACCGTGCCCGCGACGACGACGGCGATCGCATGCGGGATCGAGCTGCCCCGCTGGTAGCTCTCGATATAGGCCGCGGGCGGGATGACCAGCTCGCTCGGCACCGGGAAGATCGTGCTCTCCATCGCCATGAGCAGCACGACGCCCCACAGCCCAGCGCTCTCGAGCAGGCCGAAGTACCACTGGAGGAGCTGCTGGATCATCTCGTGCATGGGACGGACCTCAGGAGAGGGGATCCGATCGCTGTATCGCGACCCGATGTCGGGGGAAAGACAGGCCGCCGACCGTCGCGCGCCCACCTCGCCCGGACTAGAACCCCAGGTTGACCCCGACGCCGACGTTCTGCTGCGCGCCGGTCGCGACGATCTTGTAGATATAGTTAACGCTGAAGTGAAGTGGTTCGAGGTTCACCGTGGCCCCGGCCATGTAGGAGAACTCGTCTCCGAAGCCGGGGACGTTGACCTCAGACCAGTCCACGCTGCGCGAGGGGTCGGTCAACCAGGCCGGAGAGACGCCGGCCATCAACGAGATCTCCTTGCTCAGGCGCGCGTTGGCGGTCACGGGGAATTCCACCCCCAGCGAGGGCGCCAGGTCGGCGCCGCTCTCCACCGTCATCTGGTTCCAGAACAGGTCGGGACCAAACTGCACGCCGACGCTCTTCCAGCGCGGGCCGATGAAGCTGCCGACGCGGGCATCCAGGCTGGAGATGCCGCTGCCGGTGCCGTAGACCCCGCGCACCCGCGTCTGGCCGCTCCACCCCGGCGGCGGCCCGCCGACGCGGGTGTAGCGGAGGCCGGCGCTGGCGCCCAGGGTCACGAAGGTCGAGCTGCCGCCGCTGCCCGTGTTGATCTGGGCGCCGGCCTCGGGCTTGACGAAGGGCTCCGTCTCCCAGTGGGGCTCCTGCTTGCCTTTGCCGCCCTTCTTGCCGCCTTTGCCGTCCTTGCCACCCTGAGCACCCTTGCCACCCTGAGCGCCCTTGCCACCCTGAGCACCCTGGCCCTTCTGGGGAGGAGGGCCCTCGGCGAGGGCGGCGAGCGTGTCCACGGCGCCGCGCTCGGGGAGCGCGCTCGGGCTGGCGAGGGCAGCGCAGATCAGGATCGGGAGCAGCATGGGTGACCTCCGTCCCGATCTTAAGTCAGCGCGGCGCGCGGTGGACCAGGCGCTCCGGCTCGATCTTCATGGCGGCAAGGATTATCTCCGGGACGTGTGGATGACCCGCCTCTACCCCGCCGACCGGCTCCTGCTCGAGCGCATGCTGCTCGCGCGGCGCGCGGAGAACCTCGTCCCGCTGGGCGTGCTCGCGCAGGCCGGGCTCTCGCCGGACGCGGACCTGCAGTGGGAGGGGGCCTTCGAGCAGCGCGGGGGGCGCACCCTGCGGGCGGCGCTGCTGCGCATGGGGCGCATGGAGGAGGGCTGGGCGGCGGCGGTCCCGGCGGGCGATGTGGACGCCTGCCGCGTGCTCGGCGAGCGGGCGCGAGGCAGCACCTGTCGCTTCATGCTCGCGCCGCGGGCCCAGGGGGACGCCTTCTGGGAGGGCCTGGGCGCGCCCCTCGCCCGCCTGTGGAGCGACCATCGCCTCTTTCTCTGTGAGCGGATCGTGGACGGGCCGCGCCTCGCGCTGCGGCGCGCGCGCCGCGGAGAGCTGGAGGCCGTGGCGCGGATCGCGCTGGAGATGGAGCGCGAGGACCTGGGCGTGGACCTGCTCGGCGACGACCCGGAGACCCATCGGGCCGACGTGGCGCGGAAGATCAGCGAAGGGCGCGTGCTGGTGGGCGAGCTGGACGGCGCGCTGGTGTTCAAGGGCGATATCGGCATCACGTCCGGGCGCGGCGCGCTGGTGGGCGGGCTGTGGGTGCGGCCGGCGCTGCGGGGGCGCGGGCTCGGGCAGGCGGGCGTGCGGGCGATGACCGCCGAGCTGCTGCGCAACGCCCCGCTGGTGGGCCTTCACGTCCGCGACGACAACGCGCCGGCGATCGGCGCCTACCGACGCGTCGGCTTCGTCGCCGACGCCGCCTTTCGGCTGGTCGTGTCGGAACCCTGACGGGCTGGTTATGGGGTGTCGATGGACGACATCACCCGCTACTACCTCGTCGTAGGCACCTTCGGCGCCGTCCTCGCCATCGTCGTCACCCTCTTCGCCATCCGGACGGCGCGCACCGCGAAGGCCAGCCGACCGGGCTTCGACCCCGACTCTCCCGATCCGGAGCTCATCGACGAGATCCCGGACGACGACGACTCCGAGATCGAGGGCCCGACGGCGGCGACCGAGAACCTCCGCCACGAGGTCCCCACCCGCGTCGGGCTGAGCGCGCTCCGTGAGGCGGACAGCAGCGTGTCGGAGCCAGAGCTGGCGGCCGACGTGCAGGCCCTCTTCGCCGCGGCCTGGACGGCGCGGGGCGCGGGCGATCTCGGCGGGTTGAAGCGTCGCTTCTCCGATGGCGCCGCCGAGTCCATGCTGACCGGACGCGCCCCGCTCAGCGCCGTCCGCGAGGTGCTGGTGGACGCGCCCCGCCTGCTCGAGGCCTCCGTCGAGGAGCCCTGGGCGCGCGCGAGCTGGGAGCTTCGCGCCATCGTCCATGGCGTCTGGGGCGGCGTCACCCGCGACTTCCACGTCATCGAGCGCTGGTCCATGAACCGACCCGCCGCGGGCGGCTCTCCCTGGGTGGTCCGCGCCGTGCTCGACCGCGAGCAGGAGCCGCTGGCCCGCCCTCCCCTGGAGCGCGGCCGCGAGGTGGAGCCGGGCAGCTCGCTCCCCACGGTGTTCGCGCCCGATCTGCCGGAGGCGCGCGCCGCCCTCCTGGCCCGCCATCCGAGCCTGGACCTGGACGCGTTCTCGCGCTTCGTGCCCGATCTCTTCGCCCGCCAGCAGTCGGCCCTGGACGCTGGCGACCCCGGCGCGCTGGGCGAGCTGGTCACGGCCGATCTGCAACAGGCCCAGGAGTACGCCGTCGCGCGTCTGGCGCGGACCGGCCTGCGCGCCCGCTTCCAGGACGGCAGCGTGGACCGGGTCGAGCTGTGCCGCATCGACCAGGACGCCCGCTACGACCTGCTCACCGTGCGCGTCCACGCCCTCTGCCGCCAGTGGCTGGAGGACGAGGCCGGCGTGGTCGTGGACGGCGTCGCAGACGAGCCGCGCGACTTCTCGGAGTACTGGACCTTCGTGCGCCCGCGCTCGGGGGAGTCTCCCTCGGCCCGGGGGCGGCAGGGCTTCGCGCTCTGGCGCATCCAATCGGATGAAGCCTACAACGGCTGACCCACGACAACCCTGACCCTCGGTCAGCACCAGAGACACGACCCATGCGCAGGAACCAGACCCGCCGCCGTGAGCCCCCGGCGCCGCCGCCCGAGCCCATCGAGGACGGCCCGCGCCCGCCAAGGCGCCCCGGCCCTCCCCCCGCGCTGACGGTGCGCCGCTTCGGTGACCCTCAGCTGGCCGAGGTGCTGGCCTTCGCGCTCGCCGCCGAGGGGCGCGTTCAGCGCGCCACCCACGGCTTCCACACCTACCCGGCCAACATGCACCCCGACTCGGCGGCGGCGATCATCGCCTCCTCGCCGGGCCCGGTCTACGACCCCTTCTGCGGCGGCGGCACGGTGCTGGTCGAGGCCATCCTGGCCGGCCGTCCCTGCGCGGGCGCGGACCTCTCGCCCATCGCCACCCTCGTCGCGCGCGCCCGCACCACGGGGCCGGAGCTGGCCACGCCCATCCGCGCCGCCTCCCGCCGCGTGGCCGAGCGCGCCAAGGCCGAGCGCGCCCAGCCCGCCGCCGTGCCCGAGCTGGTCGTGCCCTGGTACGAGCCCCATGTCGCCCAGGAGATCGCCCACCTGCGCGACGCGATCAAGCTGGAAGATCCGGCCATCCGCCCGCTGCTCTGGGCGCTGCTCTCCAGCGTGCTCATCAAGTCCAGCTTCCGCGAGAGCGACACCCGCAACGTGCGCACGCCCAACCACCGCGCGCCGGGCACGACGAACATCCTCTTCCACAAGAAGGGGCGCGAGCTGGGGCGGATGTTGGAGACGATGCCGGCAGGCTCCAAGGCCGACATCTCCCTGGCCAACGCCGCCCTTCGCCCGCCGCCGCCGGGCACCGGCCTGGTCCTGACCAGCCCTCCCTACCCGGGCGTCTACGACTACCTGCCCATGCAGCAGCTCCGCTACGCCTGGCTGGAGCTGGACCCTGGCGGCGCGCTGGGCGCCGAGGTGGGCAGCCGCCGCGACTTCCGCGCCCTCGGCCGCGCGCACGCCCTCTCCGCCTGGCGCGAGGCCACCACGAAGTGGGTCACCACCCAGGCCCGCGGCGTCGCGTCCGGCGGTCGCATGGCGGTCGTCGTCGGCGACGGCTTCGTCGGCGGCAAGCTGGTGGACGCCCTCCACCCCACGGTCGAGGCGATGGAGGCCGCCGGCCTGCACCAGATCGCCCGCGCCAGCGCCGATCGGCTCGACCACGCCCGCGAGGTCATCCGCATCGAGCACATCGTCATGGCCGAGAAGATCTAGCTAGCTTACCTAGCCTCTTCGCGGCCCGTGCGTCGCCCAGGCCAGCAGGCGCATGGCGTCGCCGCGGTTCGCCGCCCGCTGGGGAGGGGTCAGCGCCGCCAGCTTCGCCGCCAGCTCCGGGGGCACCGGCTCCTTGCGCCAGGCGGCAGAGGCGCGCGCGCTCTCGGCGGACTCGCGGCCGCGGCGCTGGATCTCGTAGTCCACGGCCTCCACCGCCTGCTCCATCCGCGAGAAGCGCGCCATCTCCTTGCCGTCCTGGGTCACCTTCCAGCGTCGGCTGCCCGCCCGGCCGCCCTGGTCCAGCGCGAGGATCTCCGAGAGCGCGCCCTTGCGCGCCGCCGTCGCGTTGACGAAGACGTGGATGGCGACCCCGCGCGAGCCGAGGCTCTCCCAGCGCAGCGTGGAGATCGCCGCGATCTCCGGGTCCACCCCCATGCGCAGCGGGTCGAAGGCGGCGGCCCGGCGCTGGATCTCGCCGAGCGTGATCGAGCCGGGCTCCACCTCGAAGCCGGGGTTCGCGCGCCAGATCGCCGCGCAGGCGCGCTCGGCCTCGCCCAGCTCCATCCCCGCCAGGTCGAGGTCGCGCGGCAGGGCCGCCAGGCTGGGGAGCGTGACCAGAGAGAGATCGGAGAGGTCCACGAAGTCCAGCACGAGGCAGTCCGTCTTGCCCGGGGAGAGGCGCGTCCCGCGGCCCACACACTGCGCGTAGAGCCCCTCCGAGCGGGTGGGTCGCGCCATGGCGATGCAGGAGACCCCCGGATCATCGAAGCCCTCGGTGAGCACGCCCACGTTGGTGATCGCCGCCAGGCGGCCGCGCCGGAAGTCGGCGAGGATGCGCTCCCGCTCGGACGGGCGGAGCTGGCCGTGCACCACGCCCGTGGGGATCCCGACGGCGACGAGCGCCCGCGCCAGGTGGGTCGCGTGGGCCACCGTGACGCAGAAGACGATGGTGCGCCGGTCGCGGGCCAGCTCCTGCACGCTTCTCGCGACCAGCGCGTTGCGCTCGGTGATGTCTACGGCCTCAGCTAGCTCATCTAGTACAAAGTCCTCGCCGCCTACCGTCACGGCGCGAAGGTCGGCGGCGGTCGCCACGCGGTAGCCCCGCAGCGGCGCCAGGTAGCCGTCGTCCACCATCTGGGTGAGGCCGCGCGTGTAGACGATCTGCTCGAAGACCTCGTCCAGGCCCTGCCCGTCGCCGCGCGAGGTCGTCGCCGTGAAGCCCAGCAGCGTCCCCTCCCAGTCCGGCTCGAAGGCGCCCAGCGTGCGCAGCACCCGCTGGTTGTCCTCGGCCGGCGCGTGGTGGCACTCGTCGTAGATGATCAGCCCGAAACGCCGCTCCGCCAGCAGGCGCGCCAGGCGCGCCTCGTGCAGCGAGCGGATCGACGCCACCACCACCCGCGCCGCGGCATGCGCCGCGTCCGCGCCCTGCTCGATGGCCACCACGCTCGGATCCTGGAGCGCCGCCGCCAGCTTCTCGCGCGCCTGCGTCACCAGCTCGCGCCGATGGGCCAGCACCAGCACCGGCCGCCGCGCCATCCGCGCCAGCTCGCTGAAGATCACCGTCTTCCCTGCGCCGGTCGGCAGGCAGACCACCATCCGCCGCACCCCCGCCCGCCGCGCCGCGATCACGGCGGCGATGGCCTCACGCTGGTAGGGCCGGAGGGTGGGGGCGACGATGGACATCGCGCGAGGCCTAACCTGGGCTTTGTGGCGCGTCCGCTGGTCGGCGCGGGCGGCCGCGGCTGGCAGAGCCCTGGCGCACGGAGAGAAGTACGGCCGACGCCACGCCGGTTGAGGCGCAGCGTCGGCGGGCTCAGCGAAAGGCGGACGGCACGCGTCTTCTCTCACCGGGCTCGTACTGATACGTAGATAACGTGCTGGCCGGCGCGCGGAAGGGCCTTCTTCACGGGCCGCGCACGAGGAGCCTGACCCGCCCCTTCGGGCGAGCATCCCCGCCCGAATCCGGATAGAGCGCCGGCCCATGATCGACTTCGGCCCCCCCATCGACGCCATCCGGGAGCAGCTCGACGCGCTGCGCGGGCAGGGCAAGCGCCTCTTCGCCACGAGCTCGTTCCAGACCAACAGCGTGCCGCTGCTGCACCTGCTCGCGCGCTTCGCGCCCGAGGTCCCCGTCTACTTCCTCAACACGGGCTTCCTCTTCCCGGAGACGCTGCGCTTCCGCGACCAGCTGGCCCGGGACTGGGGGCTGGACGTGCGCAGCCTGAGCTCCGGCGTGCCGCGCAGCCAGCAGCGTGGGCCGGACGGCCGCTTCCTGTTCGCCTCCGACCCCGACGCCTGCTGCGATCTGAACAAGGTCATCCCGCTGGACGCCGTCCGCGGCGCCTACGACGTCTGGGTCAACGGCGTCCGCGCCAGCCAGTCCGAGACCCGCGCCCGCATGGCCGTGCTGCAGCAGGCCGGCCCTGTCCTGCGCTACCACCCGATGCTGAGCTGGACCGCCCGGATGGTGCACTACTACATCGAGCAGCACGGCCTGCCCCGCCACCCGCTGGAGGCCGCTGGATACCTGAGCATCGGCTGCCAACCCTGCACGCGGCGCATCGACGCCGACCTCGATGACCGCGGCGGGCGCTGGGAGGGCCTCAACAAGACGGAGTGTGGGCTGCACACCACGCTGGGAGGGACATCGTGAGGGTGCTGGTCACGGGAGGAGCGGGCTATATCGGCGTCGAGCTGGTGCGGGCGCTGGCGCGGCGCGCGGACCTGGACAGCCTGACCGTCTACGACAACCTGAGCCACGGCCGCAACGGGCTCTTCTTCGGCGCGCCCATGGGCCCGGTGCCGATCCGCTTCACGCGCAACGACGTGCTGGACAGCCGCGCGCTGAAGAAGGAGATCGCGCAGGCCGACGTGGTCATCCACCTGGCGGCGCGGGTGCTCACGCCCTTCGCCGATGGCGACCCGCACGCGTTTGAGCAGGTGAACCACTGGGGCACCGCCGAGCTCAGCTACCTGCTCGAGGAGAGCGCCGTTCGCCAGGTGATCTACCTCTCCAGCGCCGCCGTCTACGGCACGTCGGAGGGCCCGCTCGACGACGCCACCATCCCGCGTCCCCGCACCTGGTACGGCATCTCCAAGCTGCGCGGCGAGGCGATGCTCAGCCGCCTCTCCGACCGCATGTGCGTCCAGATCGTGCGCTGCGCCAACGTCTTCGGCTACGGCTCGAGCGCGCGCTTCGACGCCGTGATCAACCGCTTCCTGCGCCAGGCGCACTTCGAGGGCCGCGTCATCGTCGAGGGCGACGGCTCTCAGAAGCGCCCCTTCGCGCCGCTCTCCTATGTGGTCTCCACCCTGAGTGGACTCGTGGGGGGAGAGCTCCCGGGCGGCCTCTACAATCTCGTGGCTTACAACCTCAGCGTCCGCGAGATCGTGAACGCCCTGCGCGAGCTCTACCCCAAGCTGGAGACGCTCTTCGTTGAGCAGGACATGAACCGCCACAGCCTGGAGGTCCTGCCCAGCGCCGCCCTGCCGCCGCCGCCCTCGCGCGAGACGCTGGCGGAGGAGCTGCGGGCCTTCGTGGCACACTTCGCCTTCTGAGGCAGACCCACGCGTCACTTGCGCAGCGTGTCCGAGACCTCCTTGTTGTGGCGCTGCGCCGTGCCGATGATGTTCGTCCAGGCCGCCTCGGGGCTCGCGCCGGGCTTCGCCATCTCCCGCTCATAGAGCTGCGCGCAGGTGGGGCCGGTCCCCTGGCCGTACTTCACCACGTCGCGGGCGCGCAGCACGGCCACGGCGTTCGTGTCGCGCATCAGATCGCGGGTCAGCTCGCGCAGGGCCGTGCGGTGCAGGCAGGCCAGCTCGGCGCGGGACTGGAGGGCCTCCCCGTCGCGGACGAGCTGCGCCTGCCAGTCCGCGAGCAGCCGGGCGAAGGTCTCGTCGTAGAGGGCGCGCAGCTCCGCCGACTCGGCCTGGGAGCGCTCGCTCGCCAGGGTGAGCGCCAGCGCGGCGTGGAGGAGCTCCTCCCCGCGTGGGTCGGCGGAGCCGGCGGGAAGCGCCTGGAGCGCCTCGAGGATGGGCAGGTACTGCGGGTCGGCTCGGGTGGGCATCGCCTCGTAGCGCGCCACCAGCTCGGGCGCGGCGGCGCGGCCGGCCGCCTGGCTCGCCTCGAAGGTGCGGGGGACGGCCGCCACGGCCTGCTCGACGGCGGGCTCGGCCAGCGACTGGACGGGCTCCGCGCGCGGGCAGGCGAGCGCCGAGGCGGCGAGCATGGCCAGGACGAGGAGACGGAGCTTGTAGAGGAGCGGACGCATGAAGATCCCCGACCACGAGGTGCCATGATAGCTCACTCTGGTAGAATCGTTCTCGCTGCCCAGGGTGCTCTCAAACAGGGAGGTGAACCCCGATGCTCTTCGCTGCCCTCCGCCTGTGGCGTACGCTCGTACGCTCCTGGAGACGGGCTGGCCACGGGCACGCCGAGACGCCTGCGCCCGCCCGGCCCCAGACCCTCCAGCGCAGCGAGGCGCTCGCCGACGCGGTCCCTCTGGACGCCCGCTACGTCACGCCGGGGGTGAGCACCAGCCGCGTCGAGACGATCTACGCCGATCTCGAGACCGAGCTCATCGAGTGCATCTGGAGCGAGTCCTTCCACTCCGCGCCGCGGAAGAAGGGCGAGCCCTTCGAGAGCAGCCTGCAGCGCCTGCAGCGCGACCTGGCCCGCACCTTGGAGCTTGGGCCCGGCAAGCGCGCGCTGGACGTCGGATGCGGCGTGGGCGGCCCGATGCGCAACATCGCCCGCCTGACGGGCGCCACCATCGATGGCGTGACGGTGAACGGCTACCAGGCGGAGCGCGCGGCGCAGCTCATCGCCGAGGACGGGCTCGGCGCGCTGTGCCGGGTCATCGAGGCGGACTGCCGCAGGCTCCCCTACGCCGACGCGACCTTCGACGCCGCGTATGCCCTCTCGTCCCTCCAGGAGGTGCGCGACCGCGAAGCCGCGCTGCGCGAGCTGGCGCGGGTGCTCAAGCCCGGGGCCTTGCTGACGGGCGTCTCCTGGTGTCTGACCTCCCGCTTTCAGGCGGACAACCCAGCGCATGCGCGCCTTCGCGACCAGCTCGAGCGCGGCGGGCTCGTGGCCCCCATCCCGAGCAGCGACGAGCTCCCGCGCCTCCTCCACCTGGCGGGGTTCCAGCTCCTCGAGGAGCGAGACCTCGGAGAGCTCGGACCGGACGATGAGCCCTGGTACGGCATCCTCGTGCCGCGCTGGAACAACCTGCGCAGCGTTCATGTGGTGCCGTGGTGCCAGGCGGTGATCGCCACCTCCGTGCGCGCGATGGAGGCCGTCGGCCTGACGCCGCGCGGCACGTCGAACACCGTGAAGCTCCTCCAGGACATGTCACGCGGCGTCGTCGTGGGCGGCCAGAGCGGGCTCCTCACGGGCGTCTACTACTTCCTCGCCCGCAAGCCCTAGGCCTTTGTCACGCGGTTCCGCTCCCAGAGCAGCCGGAGCCCCTTCAGGGTCAGGTGCTCGTCTACCTGGTCGATCTCCACGCAGGCCCGCCCCACGAGGTTGGCCAGGCCGCCGGTGGCGACGCAGCGCGGGTTGCCGCCGATCTCCGCCTTGCAGCGCCGCGCCAGCCCATCGACCAGGCCGACATAGCCCCAGAACAGGCCGGACTGCATGCTGCGCACGGTGTTGGTGCCGATGGCGCGCGGGGGCCGCTCCAGCTCGACGCGCGGGAGCATCGCGGTGCGCTCGAAGAGGGCGTCGGCGGAGATGCGCAGGCCGGGGGCGATGGCGCCGCCGACGTAGTCGCCCTCGATGGACACACAGTCGAACGTGGTGGCCGTGCCGAAATCTACAACCAGGAGTGGAGCTGGGTGCTCCTCGAGCGCGGCGACGGCGTTGACGATGCGATCGGCGCCCACCTCGCGCGGGTTGTCCGTGCGGACGCGCATGCCCGTCTTCATCCCCTTGCCCACCACCATCGGCTCCTGGCCCAGGTAGCGTCGGCAGGCCTTCTCGATGTTGTAGAGCACGCTGGGCACGACGTTGGAGATGATGGCGCCGCTGAGGTGCTCCTTGCGCACGCCGTCGTGCTCGAGGAGCTGCAGGAAGAGCAGGCCCATCTCATCGGTGGTGCGCTGCGCGGTGGAGATCCGCCAGTGGTGCGCCAGCCTCGCGCCGTCGAAGGCGCCCAGCACGATGTTGGTGTTCCCCACGTCGATGACCAGCAGCATCCTTCCTCCACGCGCTCAGATCAGCGCGACATCCCCAGCCAGCACCGGCTGACCGTCTACCAGCAGCGCGCCGTCCTCGCGGATGCCGTCGGCGACCCCCGACCGGCCCGCGACCAGGACCCGGCGGCCCAGGGTGCGGCTGCGGCGACGCCAGCCGTCCAGGCTGGCGTGCACGTCGGCGTCGACGATGGCCTCCACCAGCGCCCCCAGCACCGCGACCCGATCCTGCGCCGCGCCGCGCAGGCGCCGCAGCGAGCTGGCCTGCTCCAGCCCCACGAAGACGGTCTGGTTCACGTTCAAGCCGACCCCGAGCACGACGTGGCGCACGCGGTCGCCCTCCAGCTCCAGCTCGGCCAGCATGCCGCCCAGCTTCTGGTCCTCGCCGTCCACCAGGTCGTTCGGCCACTTCACGTAGACGTCCAGCGCGGCGGCGGCGGCGGCGGCCCAGATCATCACGCAGCGCGGCGCGTCCTGGGCGGCGACCTGCGGGCGAAGGACCATGCTGATCAGCAGGTTCTCCCCAGGCTGTGACTCCCAGCTCCGCCCCAGCCGCCCGCGCCCCGCCGTCTGGTGGTCCGCCACCACCACCCCCGTCCAGTCCTGGCGCCCGAGCTCCCGCGCGACGCGGTTCGTCGAGTCCACCGAGGGCAGGTAGAGCAGCGGGAGGCCACGGATCGCGTCGAGCGAGCTCAGGTCCATGGACGAACCCATATCCCGTGTGCAGGGTTTTCTCTCCCGCCTTCGCGACAGCACGACCCGGAGCCCGAATGAACGAGCAGGCCGCCGCACTCCACCCCCGCACGGTCCAGCTCTGGCGCCTCCAGGCTCTCTTTCGCCTCGGCGTCTTCTGGTTGCCCTCGGCCGTGGGCATCGGGCTGGCGGTGGGCGTGGCCACCCAGACGGCGGTGGGCGTGGTCGTGGGCCTGCTCATCTTCGTCGTTCAAGGCGTGCTCGCGCTGATCTGGCCCTCGCTGGCCTACGCCCGCTTCCGCTACACGCTGCGCGAGACGGACCTGCTCGTGCAGCGCGGCGTGCTCTTCCGCACCTGGACCAGCGTGCCCTACAACCGCATCCAGCACGTCGACACGCGCCAGGGCCCGCTGGAGCGCTCGCTGGGCCTCTCCCGCCTGCTGGTCTTCACCGCGTCCGGGCAGGGGGCGGACGGCAACATCCCCGGGCTGGACGAAGAGACCGCCACGAAGCTGCGCGATCTGCTCTCGCGTCGCGGGGGCGACGATGGCGTCTGAGGCGCTGTCCGACGGGAGCGTCCCCTGGCGACGCCTGCACCCCGCCAGCCTCGCCGTGAACCTCGTCCCGCAGGCCTGGCGCGTGGTCAAGGGCATGTGGCCGCTGCTGCTCGTGGTGCTGCTGCCGCGGCAGGGCGACGTGACGGGAGGGCTGCCCGATCTCCTCTTCGTCTTCATGTTCCTCGGCTTCAGCCTGCTGAGCACGCTCACGCACTACCTGACGCTTCGCTACCGCATGAACGACGGGCGGCTGGAGATCCGCAGCGGGCTGCTCAGCCGCAGCAGCCGCAGCATCGACCCGTCGCGCATCCAGAACATCTCGGTCGTCCAGAACCTCTTCCACAAGATGAGCGGGCTGGTCGAGCTGCGGGTGGAGACGGCCGGAGACTCCGGGTCCGAGGGCCTGCTCAGCGCGCTCTCGGTGCGCGAGGCGGAGGCGCTGCGCGCGGCGCTGGAGGCCTCTCGCGGCCGGACCAGCACGCCGGAGGCGCTGGAGAACACCCCTCCCATCCTGAGCAACGGCCCGCTGGAGATCCTCGCCTACGGGCTCTCCCGGCGCCGGCTGGGCGCGGTGGCGATCTTCGTCGCGGTCGGCATCGAGCTGCTCACCGTGCTGGACCCCGGCCGGGCGGGCCAGGTGGCCACCTCGCTGGGCATGACGACCCTGCTGGCCCTCTTCCTGCTCGCCTTCGCCGCGAGCTGGGCCTTCTCCGGCGCCAGCGCGCTGCTCCGCCACTGGGGCTTCCGCATCACCCGCCAGGGCGACCGGCTCGTGACCGAGGAGGGCCTGACGACGCGGCGGCGGGTGGAGATCCCGCTGGGAAAAGTGCAGCTCGTCAGCGCTGAAGAGACGATCCTGCAGCGCGTCATGGGCTACGGCACGATGTCCGTCGAGACGGCCGCCATCAGCTTCGACGAGGGCCGGGCGCGCCAGGCTGAGGCCATGTTGCCCATGGTCGCCCGCGAGCAGCTCGGCGCGCTGCTGGGCGCCACGGCCCCAGGCGTGGCCGTCGATCCCTGGACGGCCGTCCTGCTCCGCCCTCACCCGCGCGCGCTCTCCCGCGCCCTGCTGCGTGCCCTGGTGCGCGCGACCGTCTACTCCCTCGTCGTGGTGAGCTTCTTCTGGGCGACCTTCGGCGCCTGGACGCTGCTCTTCCCGGTCTTCGCCTTCCCCGAGGCGATCCTCTCCTCGATCCTGGACTGGCGCCACCAGGGCTGGCTGGTCACGCCGGACGCGGTCGTCGCCCGCCGCGGCGCCTTCACCCGCCGCACCCAGGTGCTGGCGCGCGACAAGGTGCAGGGCGTGGAGCTGGAGCAGGGGCCCCTGCTGAGACTAAATGGGTTAGCTATCGTCCACGTGCGCGTGGCCGGCGGGAGCGCGGTGGAGCTGCCCGAGATCGGCGAAGATCTCGCCCAGAAGGTCTTCGCGCAGCTCTGCGCCCCCGAGCGCCGCTCAGCTCACGCCGATCAGCAGCCGCACGGCGATCACGCTGCCGATGATGCCCGCGACGTCGGCGATCAGGCCAGCGGCGACGGCGCCGCGGAAGCGGGTGATGCCCACCGAGCCGAAGTAGACGGCCAGGACATAGAAGGTGGTCTCGGACGACCCGTTGATCGTGCTGGCCAGGTTGCCGATATAGGTGTCGGGACCATGGGTCTTGATGAGATCGGTCGTGAACGCGAAGGAGCCCGATCCGGTGAGCGAGCGCAGGAAGGCCAGCGGCAGGACCTCGCCGGGGAGCCCCAGCGGCGCGGTGACGGGTGAGAGCACGCTCACCATGCGCTCGAGCCCGCCGGACGCGCGCAGCATGCCCACCGCCGCGAGGATGGCGACCAGGTAGGGGATGATGGTCAGGGCCATCGTGAAGCCCTCCTTCGCCCCCTTGATGAAGGTCTCGTAGACCTTGACCTTCGCCACCACGCCCGCCGTGAGCATCCCCAGGATGAGCACGGGCAGGATCCAGGCGCTGGCGGACTCGCCCCGCACGTAGACCAGCGAGACCAGCCCGATCAGGCCGGCGCCGAAGAGCACGACGCGGGACAGGTCGCGCACACCCTCCGGCAGCAGGCGGCTGCCCACGATCAGCAGGACGGCCAGCCCCAGCACGCCCCCCACCTGAGCCGACGCGCCCAGGCCGCTCAAGCCCTGCACGAGCTGCCAGCCCACGGCGACGATGCCCAGCGCGGCGCCGATGACGGCCAGCAGGAAGCCGATGCTCCGAATCGCCCGCCCGTAGCCGCCCGCCGCCCCCGCTCCCCGCGGGAAGGCGGCGTTGAGCAGCAGCGCCACCAGGGTCCCGGTCAGCGTGGCCATCGCCGTGGCGAAGAGGGTGGTGGGGAAGATCGAGGCGGGATCCGTAGACCCGTTCAGGGCCCGCACCGCCATCATGCCCGTCGGCAGCACCGCCACGCCGCCGGTGTTGATCGCCAGGAAGAGCACCATCGCGTCGGTGGCCGTGCCCTTCTCGTCGTTGAGCGTCTCCAGCTCCTTCATCGCCTTCAAGCCGAAGGGCGTCGCGGCGTTCCCCAGCCCGAGCACGTTGGCCGCCAGGTTCATCACCATCGCGCCCATCGCTGGATGATCGGCCGGCACATCCGGGAAGAGCCGCACCAGCACCGGCCGGATCAGCCGCGCCATCCAGTCCAGCCCGCCCGCGGCCTCGACCACGGCCATCAGCCCGAGGAAGAGCGAGATGGCGCCGACCAGCCCGATGGCGAGGTCAACCGCGGACTTCGCGGCGTCCAGCGCCGCCTTCCCCACCTCGGCGGGCGTCCCGGTGAGGGCGGCAAACAGCACAGCAGCGGCGACGATGCCGTAAAAGATGGCGTTCATGGTGGGCTCAGGCGGGCTGGAGGGCGGAGGGGCGGAGGGGCGGAGGGGCGGAGGGGCGGAGGGCGGGCGCCTCAGGTGCTGAGGCGGAACGCCAGGAAGAGGGCGAGCGCGCGCGGCAGCAGGGCCTCGACCTCCTTCGTTAGCACGAGCGGGCCGAGATCGACGGGGTCGATGGCCCTGCGGCCGGCAGGAGAGGGCGCCGGCACGGGAAAACGTTGCTTCGCCCACCGCTCGAGCGCGTCCACAGCGGGGTCGAGCGTCGGGTCCAGAGGGATCAGGCTGGCGTAGAGGATGGCGCGGTTGAGCTCGGGCTCGAGCCGGTCGTGGGTGAAGTGTTCGGCCATCCAGGCGCGATCCTCCGGCGACTCGCCGAGGAGCGGGCCCAGGCTGAGCACGGCGACGAGGCGGTCCCGCAGCGTGAGCGACGCCTCGACCGCGTTCAGCGCAGCCAGCGCAGCGGCCCCGGGCGCCAGCAGGATGAGGCGATCCGACGCGGCCGACAGCGTGGCCAGCAGCGCCTCCGCCAGCCGCTCCGGCTCCCCCGCCGGGCTCACCCTCGCCGCGCGCAGTCCCGGCGCGCTGGCGGCGATCCGGCTGCCCAGGTCGCCATCGAGATCCACCAGGACGAAGGCGGACATCCGCCTCGCCAGCGCCTGTTGGAGCGGCGCCGTCCAGGCGGCGACGGAGGACCAGTCCAGTCCCGCGCCGACGCGCGCGGGGTGGTAGGCCTCTCCGAGCTGATCCGGGTCCTGGAGCAGCGCCGGACCCTCGGGCACGCCCGCACCGTACATGCGCGCCCAGCGGGCGTCCAGGGCCGGCAGCTTCGCCAGCGCCTCACAGAGGGCGCGCTCTCCCTCCAGAGGAGGCACCGGGATCGGCGCGGTCGCGGGATCGATCAGCTTCCGCTCAGGCTGGGGCCCCGCCGCCGGGTGAAAGGCCAGCGCGTCCAGCAGCGCGGCCAGCTCCGGCTCGGGCGTCGCCTCCTTGCCGTGGAGCAGCTGCACGGCCAGCGCCGTCTTGAGCAGCCGCTCCCAGTTCAGGACGGGCGGGCGCGGCACGGACCTCGACGCGGCCCAGATCGCGAGCCCCAGCGCCGTCAGCTCTACCGCGATCTCCAGGCCCACGGGACTCCGATGACGTACGCTGAAGGCGGCCTAACGACGGGGTCTCACCGGGACGGGGACCGGCACGGGCACAGGCGCCGGGGGGAAGACCTCATCGAGCCACTGGCCAATCTGCTCCAGGAGATCCTGGGCACGTTCTCCGATGGTCTTGCGGCGGTCTCCCACTGAGCCTCCTTCCGTCCCGCCGTCCAGCGGGGGCCGGCCGTCGAGCGCTGGGATGTAGATGTTCCACACCCTTGTAGAACAGTATAGACACCTTTTCTCATCCGCGACGCCAACCGAGCGCGAAATTTCGTCACCGGGGAACATCCGCTGATCCTTCGCTCCCAACGCCGCTCGCTCCCGGGCCTCTTCCTGGCGCTGCTGCTCTATGTCCTCCTGGCGGCGACGACGCTGGGCGAGGTCGGGGTGGTGGGGGAGGTCGCCATCGGCTGGGCTCAGGGGAGGCCGCCGGCCGTCCTGGTCTCGGTAGAGCCGGCCGTCTGGGCCGACGGCGCCGCGGAGCCGAGCGCGGGCCATGTGCTCGGCCCGCTGGTCGCGAGCCAGGTCCGCCCCATCGAGCGGCTCGAGCTGGGCAGCCTCGCGCTGCCCCTGGCGATCAACGCCTACACCGGCGGGCTGGCCGACTGGCCGGCGCGGCTGCTGGTCTGGCTGGGCGGCTCGCCCGCGCTGGTCCTCGCCCTGCACCTGGGGCTGGGGGCCCTGCTCATCGCGCTGGTCCACCGCTTCCTGAGCTTCCACGGCGACGGCCTGGCCGCCACCGTCGCCGCGCTGCTGCTGGCCACAGACGCCAGCTTTCTCTTCTACCGGCACGCGCTGGGCGGGACGGAGCTGCTGCTGCAGGCGGCGGGCCTGCTCTGCCTGTGGTCGCTGTGGAGCCGGCGTTGGGCGGGCGGAAGGCTGGCCTTCTTCGGCTTCGGCATCGGCGTTGGTCTTGGCCTTCTCGCGAAGGTGACCTTCGTGATCACCCTCTTCGCCCTGGCGCTGACCACCCTGCTGACGCGCTGGGATCGGCCGGCCATGCGCCCTCCCCTGCCCCAGCGCGCGTCGGCCGCGCTGGCCGCCACGCTGCTCCTGATCCTGCCGCTGCTCATCGCCTTCCTGCACCACTGGCTCGCCGTCCCGACCGACGGCCACGTCCTCTCCCACGACTTCCCCGGCCTGCAGCTCCGCCGGGTGGCCGGCTTCTTGAGCATGGAGCGCGCCCCCGCGCGGGAGTCCCTGGCCAACCTCAGCTACTGGGCGGGGAACCCCTTCGCCTTCCTGGGCCCCGCCTACAAGGCCGACGCGCCGCCGGCCTGGAGCCCCTGGCGCGCCGTGGCCTGGGCGCTGCTCGGGGCGGGCGTGGCCCTGTCCTGGCGGAACCGTCACCCGTCGCCGCAGGAGGCCCTGACCCGCTTCCTGAGCATCTACCTGCTCCTTCAGGTCGGCCTGCTGCTCCTGGTCGCCCGCGACCTGCACCACCTCGCCCAGGCTACGCCCACGCTGGCCCTGCTCGGCGGGCTGGCGCTGACCCGCCTGGCCGCCGTCGCCACCGCCACGCGCTCCATCGCCCGCCTCCGCAACGCCTCCCTCTTCGTCCTGCCCTGGCTCCTGAGCGGCCTGAGCGCCGCCCGCTCCGCCGATCCCGCCTTGCAGAGCATCCCCTCCCCGCTCTTCGCCCGCTCGGGGCAGGAGGCCATCGTCGCGCTCCTGCGCGAGCACGACGTGAGGCGCCTCGTGGCCTGCGACTACGAGCTCTACGGGATGCTCGAGGTGCTCGCCCCCGAGGTTCGGGTCGAGCACGGCTGGGGCGCGATGAGCCGCCAGCCCAACGCCGACCGCGGGGACCTGCTGCCGCCCCTGCTGAGGCGGGCCGAGGGCGCCCACTACCTGGTGGTCAAGCCGACGGCGCCGATGATCTACAACCTCGCGCCTGGACGCGCGGCGGTCCAGAAGGCCGCGGCCGAGGCAGGTCTTCGGGCGGAGGTGCTGGGCGCGCTGCCCGGTGACCGCGCCGTCCTCTACGCGATCACCAGGGGGGAGTAGGGCCTACCTGACGGCGACGGCGCTGCCCAGCTCGGCATCCAGGCGGGCCATCTCCTGCGCGAAGGTGGTCATCACCTCCGGCGTCAGCTTGCGGCGCTCGGCGCCGTGGTAGTCGATGGGGTCCAGGATCTGGTCGCCGCGGCTGATTTGATAGTGCAGGTGCGGGGCGGTGGAGTGGCCCGTGTTGCCCGAGAGGGCGATCTGCTGGCCGGCGCTGACCGTGTCGCCGACGGCGACCTGGTTCTCCGAGAGGTGGAGGAACTTGGCCAGGACGCCGTCCTGGAAGCGGACCTCCACGCAGTTGCCGTTGCCGCTCCAGTTCCAGTTGACGCGGGTAACGACGCCGGCCTTCGGCGAGAGGATCGGGGTCCCGACCGGGGTCTTGAAGTCCATGCCCTCGTGGGTCGGCCGGTCCTTGAGCAGGCTCGTGATCTGCTCGTAGTCGTTGATCGGGCCGCTCTTCAGGCGGTAGGGGATCTCCAGCCCGTCCTCGTGCCAGTAAGAGGCGAAGGCGTCGCCGGGCGCCTGCCAGCGGTAGGCGGAGACCGTCTTGCCGAGCTTCTGGGAGTGCAGCTTGGCCGCGGCGATCTCGATCTCGGACTCGCTGATCACGCGGTAGGCGACCTCGACCCGGTCCCCGCGCTGCAGGTCGCGACGCATGTCCACGTCCCAGACGAAGAGGCGGGCATAGGTCTGGGCAAGGGCGTCGCCGTTCTCCTGGTCGGCCTGGTTGAACGTGCGCGAGATGCTCGAGTCCACGGGGACGGCCAGGACCTTCCAGGCGCCGGTCGGGGCGATGGCCGAAGCCAGGGCGGGGGCGACGGCGGGGGCGCTGGCCACGGCGCTGGCGGCCGCGTCCTCACCGGGAGCGATCGGCGCCGCGGGGGCGGTCGGCTCGACGGCCGCGGGGGCCTCCGGGAGCGAGGCCGACTCATCGCGGTCCATGACCATGACGAGGTTCAACGCGAGCGAGCAGCCGAGAAGGCCATAGATGATGGCGGGCTTGACGTTGTCAGGGAGCATCGGCGAGGGACCTCGAGCGGGGCAGGTGGAGAGATCTTCTATGTGTCATATTGACTCGTCAAGTGCAAGCGACAAACAAAACAAAACCGTCGGCGTTTTGACTCCCGAGTATGGGCGCTGCGAAGGGGCTCTTGGGGCGTGGGTCCAGGTCGGCAGAGGCCGGCACCGGGGAAGAGCCGGAGGCCCCTTGCGCCGCGACCGGGGGCTTGGACGAGCGACTCTGCTATCCTGCGTCCATGAACCCCTCCCTCCTGGGCTGGCTCCTCGGCGTCCCGCTGGCGATCGTGCTCTACGAGCTGGTCCGCAGCCGCGTCGTGCGCTGGGCGGGGACGCGCCTGCGCGCCGGGGCGCTGGGCTATGTGCGCCACAACCGTGTGCGGCTGGACTCTCCCTGGTTCATGGATCGCCTCTATCTGCGCGAGGCGCTGGAGGTGGACGGCCAGGTGGACGAGGCCGTGCGCAGCGCGGCGCGCGAGCGGGACGAGCCGGCGGCCCTGCTGCGCGCCCGGGTGGACGCCTGGATCCACGAGATCGCGCCCACCTTCAACCTGCTGGCCTACTACCGCTTCGGCGCCGGGCTCTCGCGCGCCGCGGTGAACTTCTGCTACGAGCTGGTCTTCGACCGCGACCGCTATCAGCGGGCGATGGCGAAGGTGCCCGAGGGCTCGAGCGTGGTCTTCGTGATGAACCACCGCTCGAACGCGGACTATGTGGTGCTCTCCTACGGGCTGCTGCGCCACGTCGCCCTCTCCTACGCGGTCGGCGAGTGGGCGCGGGTCTGGCCGCTGGACGCGCTCTTCCGCGCCTTCGGCAGCTACTTCGTGCGCCGCGGGGAGAAGGACCGGCTCTACCACAAGGTGCTGGAGCGCTACGTGCAGCTCCTGGTCTCGACGGGCGGCACGACGGGCTTCTTCATCGAAGGCCGGCTCTCACGAACCGGCGCGCTGGGCGACCCCAAGGCGGGCCTGCTGGACTACCTGGTCGGCCTGCGGCGCGAGCACCCGGAGCGGGAGATCGTCTTCGTGCCGGTCGGGCTGAACCTGGACCGCGTCTTCGAGGACCGCAGCCTGCTGGGCGAGGCGCCCGGGACCCGCCCGCCTGGGCCTCTTCAGAAGCTGCGCTCGCTGCTCGGCGTGATCGTCAACGTCCCCGTGCTGATCGGGGCCAGCTTCGTCCGGCTCTCGCTGCGCGCCCACCGCAAGTTCGGCTACGCCGCGGTGGCCATGGGCGAGCCGCTCTCGCTCTCCGAGTGGCAGCGGCGGCGCATGGACGGGGCGGAGCTGGCGGCCCTGCCCTGGGAGGCCCGCAAGCCCCAGATCAAGGCGCTGGCCGAGGACCTGCTCACGGCGGTGGGCCGCACCGTGCCCGCGACGCCCGTGCCCATCTTCTGCCTGGCGCTGCTGCGCGACGGCGAGCCCACCCGCTCGGCGGTGACGGAGCGGGTCCGCGCGCTGCTCGGCGAGCTGCGCGGCGCGGGCGCTCCCGTCGCGCTGGGCCGGGCCTTCAAGGCGGCGACCGAGGCCCACTCGGGCATCGACGGGGTGGAGGAGGACCTGACGGCGCTGGAGGAGGCGGAGCAGCTCGTGACCGTGGCCGGCTACGCCC
>CAZKWG010000022.1:0-24778 GCA_964556105.1 uncultured Enterobacterales bacterium
GTCCTCGTGCATGAACTCAATGTACCGGAGGGGGCGGCTCACCCCCAGCGGAGATCTGGAGCGCGCCATGAGCAGGCTTCCTCGAAGTGATCTAGCCGGTCGTCCTCCGAACCTCGACGCCAGCGTGTTTGTCCCGGTCGCGCGCCCATGGTTGGCAACTCTCGCTCGGAAGGGCTCCCAAAGGCGCTCCCATTGCTCGACAGGCTGATAAAGTGTAACGACCGCTGTTCCGCACGTCGCGGGTAGGAGGAACGTCGTCCCAGTCTGAAAACAACGAGGTAGCACCACCTCTTTGCGGCGGAAGATACCGCCTGATCGACGTCCTGGGGAC
Organism: uncultured Enterobacterales bacterium; assembly: GCA_964556105.1. Taxonomy (GTDB): domain Bacteria; phylum Myxococcota_A; class UBA796; order UBA796; family CAZKWG01; genus CAZKWG01. Next base: position 332 of record CAZKWG010000022.1, read on the forward strand.
CGGCGGCATGGCCAAGGTCTACCGGGCCTTCGATCGTCGACTGGAGGTCCACAGGGCGATCAAGGTGCTCTCTCCGGCCTATGCGGCGCACCCGGAGATCCGGAAACGTTTCCTGGCCGAGGCGCGCACGACGGCGCGGCTGGCGCACCAGAACATCGTCATGGCGCACGACATCGGCGCGGACGGCGACCGCCTCTTCATCGTCATGGAGCTGGTGGAGGGGGGCAGCATCTGGGATCGGATGCGGGAGACGGGCCCGCTGACGCCGCTCAAGGCGCTGGAGGTCATGGCGGCCCTGCTGCCGGCCCTCGCGCTGGCGCACGAGCAGGGCGTCATCCACCGGGACATCAAGCCGGGCAACATCCTGGTGGCCAAGGACGGGACGTACAAGCTGGCGGACTTCGGGATCGCCCGGGTCGCAGAGACGGAGAACAACCAGACCCGCACGGGCTCGCTGCTCGGGACGCCGGCCTACATGGCGCCCGAGCAATGGAACGGCACCAAGGAGCTGGACGGGCGCGCCGACCTCTTCGCCATGGCCGCCACGCTCTACAGCCTGCTGACCTTGCAGACGCCGCAGGACCTGCACATCCCCGAGTCACAGGATGAGCAGCTCCGCTCTCTGCCCGAGCCCATCCGCAACCTGATCGCGCGCGCCGTGCGCTACCGCCCGGCGGACCGCTTCAGCGGCGCCATGGACATGCTGGAGGCCGTCCACGGCGCCGCGCGGCGCCTGCAGGGCCAGTCCCCCGAGGCGCGCCTCTTCGACGCGGACACGGAACCGCGCGGACGCCCCAGCTCCAACGCCCCGGTCCAGCGTGGGCGCGGCGGCGGGCGCATCAGCCTCATCCCGGAGATGGAGGGCGCCGACATCGGCGCGCGCGCCGGCAACGACCCTGCCGTGCCCAGCGCCGACGAGCTCCTGCGCCGCTCGCGGGGCGGCGCGCAGCCGCGGCCGAGCACCACGGGCAGCGGCCTCTCGACGCCGGAGACGACCGGGCGCCGACGCGTCTCGGGCGGCGGGGCGGTGCTGGTCGAGGTGCCGGAGCTGCGCCCCGACAGCGGCTCCTTCTCGGCCCCCACGCCCACCGGCTCCCGTCCGATCACCGTAGGCGCCGAGCGCCCGGCGGCGAGCCGCTCTGGCCGCCCCCCGAGCACGCCGTCACCCGGCGGGCGCGCGCCGAACACCGCGCCGACCCTGGCGAACAGCCGGACGACCGTCGGCGGCCCGGCGCCCAGCATCCCGCGCGACGAGGACCGCCAGAGCTCCCCCTGGCTCAAGGCCCTCCTGGTGATCCTCGGCCTCGTGGCCGTCGCGGGCGGCGCCCTGGTCTGGAGCGCGCTCGAGGACGGGCCGCCCAACACGCGCCCCCCCGCCGAGAAGGTCCCGAGCAACCCGAAGCCCGTCGCGACCCTGCCCGTGTTGAGCCCGGAGACGCCTCAGGGGACGCTGATCGTCGAGTGCAGGCCAGACTGCAGCATCACCATCGACCACGCCAACGTCGGCAGCGGAAGGGTCGAGGTGGCGGTGAAGGCCGGACGGCACGAGATCGCGTTCGGGCCCGTGGGCGCGCGCGTGAAGAACACGGTCAGCGTCCCCGAGGGCAAGACCGTTCAGTTCTGCTGGGACATGGCCAGCCGCAAGAGCTGCTCGGAGTGAGGGGCTCGGACGCGCGGCTCAGGGAGGGCTGACCGCGCCGGCCCCGGCCTCGGCGGCCTTCTTCTCCTCGGCCTCGCGGGCGCGCTTCTTCCACAGGCTCTCGTGCTTCTGGGGCTTGGGCTTGCCGTCCGGCCCGAGGGCCGGCGCGCCCTCCGCGGCCTCACCCTCCGCGCCCTCGGCGCCCAGGGCCTCGTCGCTCTCGGGCTCGGCCGCGGGCGGCGGGTGCTCCATCCCGCAGCCCTGCTTCGGCACGGTGCCCGGGATGAAGGGGGCGGGCACGATGGGGCAGGAGCCGTTGGGCAGCTTGCCAGACACCTTGCAGACGCCGCGATGCGCCAGCTCCAGGCCGGAGAATTCGTCGTTGGTCGTGTAGCCGCTGTGCATCGCGTGCATCCACCAACCCCAGAGCGGGGCGGCGAGATCGCTGGCGGCCCAGCCGATGCGCACGGGCTGGTCGTAGCCCAGCCAGACGGCGCCGGCGTAGCGGGGCGTGGCGCCGATGAACCACAGGTCCTTCTCGGAGTCGGTGGTGCCGGTCTTGCCGATGGAGGGTCCGGGATAACCGGGGAATCCCCCCGCGCCTCGGCTGGCGCCGCCCGTGCCGAATTCAATCACCAGTCGCATCAGGTCGCGCGTGAGCGCCGCCGCCTCCTCGCTGAGCACACGCTCGGACGGCGCCCGGTGCTCGTAGCGGACGGTGCCCGCCCCGTCGCGCGCCAGCAGCACCGGCACGCCGTCGGTGAACAGCCCCTGGTTGGCCACCGTGCCGACGAAGCGCGCCATCTCCAGCGGCGTGACCTCCGCCTGCCCCAGCGCGATGCCCATCTCCTCGGGGAAGAGCTTCGTGTCGATGCCGAACTTCTGGGCGAGCGCGATGAGGGGCTTGGGCCCGCCCAGCTCCTCGAGCAGGCTGGCGGTGGCGATGTTCTGGCTCCAGGCGAGCCCGTTGGCCAGACAGGTGGTCGAGGAGTACTCCCCGCCTACGTTGCGCGGCCTCCAGCCGCCCGTGCCGGCGAACTCGCGCGGCGCGTTGGGCACGGCGTGGGCGGCGGTGTACTTCGGGTGTCCGTCCGGCCCCGGCGTGTTGAAGGCCAGCGCGTAGACCAGCGGCTTGAAGGCCGATCCCGGCTGGCGCCGCGCCTGCGTGGCGCGGTTGAAGTCCGTCGGGAGGCTGAGATCGCCGCCGTAGACGGCGACCAGCGTGCCGCTCTTCGTGTCGATGAGCGCGGTGGCCGCCTGGAGCGGCCCGCCGGGCTTCCGGCCGATCACGCTCTCCAGGAAGCGGAGCTTCTCCGGCATGATCTTGTCGGTGCGCTCCTGGGCCACCACGTCGAGCGCGGTGAACACGTCCAGCCCCGAGCCGTAGATCACCTCCGGCGGCAGCGTGGCCTCCAGCCAGATCCGCGTGGCCTGCAGCCAGGCGGGGTAGCGGTCCTCGGGCAGACCGTGCGGCGTGGCGACGACGGGCTCGGCCAGCGCCTCGGTCACGTCGTAGCCCAGCTTCTTCATCCGTCCCAGCACGAGATCGCGCCGCTCGCGCGCCAGCTCGGGGTGCCGATCCGGCGCGAACCGCCCCGGCGCGGGGAGGATGCCGGCGAGGGTGGCCGCCTGGGAGAGGGTGAGCGCCGCGGGCTCGACCCCGTAATAATACCAGGCGGCGGCCTTGAACCCGCAGATCGACTGGTTGCCCGCCTGCCCGAGATAGGGGCTGTCCAGGTACATCTGGAGCACGCCCTCCTTGCCGGCGTGCCCGTCCAGCGCGAAGGCCGCGGCCATCTCGCGCAGCTTGCGGCCGATGGTCTTCTCGCGGCGCTGCGAGAGCATGCGCACCATCTGCATGGTCAGCGTGCTGGCGCCCTGCCGGTAGCCGCCGCCGCGCAGGTTGATCCAGGCGGCGCGCGCCGCGGCCGAGAGGTTCACGCCATGGTGCTCGAAGTACTCGGTGTCCTCAGCGGCGAGGATCGCGTCCAGCAGCACCTTCGGCGCCTCGGCCACGGGCAGGTGCCAGCGGATCTCCCCGTCCGGCCCCAGCAGCGTCCCGATGCGGATCGGCTCCAGCGCCAGCGGGCGGGTCCACCCCTCCAGGCCGCCCGGCTGCTGTCCCTCGGGGAAGAAGCCGCCACGCGGCAGAATCTCACCGCTCTTCGGGCAGTACTCGCCCGGCGCGGACGGCGGGCAGCGCTCGACGTAGCCGCGGATGGCGGCGTGCTCCATCAGCACCTTGCTCGGCAGGTCCAGGCTGGCGGGCGCGGACCAGACGCGCCCCGGGAAGCTCCACCCCGGGTGCGCGACCTCGCGGCGCTGGTGCAGGTCGGCGAGCTCCGCCATCTCCTGGCGCACGACGAGGTACTGCGGGACCAACGCCAGCGCGAAGACGACGGAGGCCGCGCCGAAGAAGAGCAGGAGCCAGAGTATGACGCGGCGCAGCCTTCCTCCCAGCGGCAGGTCGAATTCGTGTCAGGACGGATCGGGACTGGGCGTCCTGGGCCCGCTCTCGGGCAGCGCAGGCGGCGCGATGCCCTCGGTGGGGAGCGGGCCGGTCAGGCTGCCCAGAAAGGTCTTGATCTGGGCGATCTGCTCGGGCGTGAGCGTCTTGCCGAGCTGGTGCTCACCCATGATGCGGATGGCCTCGTCCAGGGTGGCGACGCTGCCGTCGTGCAGGTAGGGGCCCGTGTGCTCGACGTTGCGCAGCGAGGGCACCTTGAAGAAGAACTTGTCTCCCTCGTTCTTCGTCAGGTCGAAGCGACCGAGATCCGTGGTCTCGTAGGGCTTGACCAGCCCGAGCTTCTGGAACATCCCGCCGCCGACCCCCTGGCCGAGGTGGCAGGTCGTACAGCCGACGTCCATGAAGGTCTGGAAGCCGGCGAGCTGCTCGGCGGTCAGGGCCGTGGTGTCGCCGGCGATGAAGGCGTCGAAGGGGCTCGGCGTGACCAGGGTGCGCTCGAAGGCGCCGATGGCCTTCGCCATGTTGTCGTAGGTGATGGGATCGGCCTCGCCCGGGAAGGCGCTGGTGAACAGCGGCTCGTAGCCGGGGATAGACTTCAGCACCGCGAGCACCTGGGCCTCGTCGGGCATGGCCATCTCGATGGGGTTCAGGATGGGGCCCTTGGCCTGGGCCTCGAGATCGGCGGCGCGCCCGTCCCAGAACTGCGCGACGTGGAAGCCCGCGTTGTAGACCGTCGGCGCGTTGCGGCCGCCGACCTGCTTCTTGTGGCCGGTCGAGGTGGGCGTGCCGTCTACCCCGTACTTCGACAGATCGTGGCAGGTGTTGCAGGAGACGTCGTGGTTCTTCGAGAGCCGGGTCTCGAAGAACAGGACGCGACCCAGCGCCACCTTCTCGGGGGTGATGGGGTTCTGCTCGACGCTCATGTCGGCGGGCAGCGCCTTGAAGAGACCGGCCGCCTTGGCCTGCAGGGTGGCGACGTCGGCGCCAGCGGGCTTCTCTGCGATGGGCTCCGGCTTCTTGACCTCTGGAGGAGGCTGTGGGCTCATGCAAGAGAACAGGAGCCCCGCCAGAAGTGCCGTGACGGCGGCAGACCGCATGCTCATGAGCGCGCTCCGGACGAACGAGAGGACGTCCCGTGTAGCCCGCCGCCGCGCCATCTTCAAGCGCGGACGAATCGCCCTACCGCCTCGACATGGCGGGTCTGCGGGAAGAGATCCACCGTCCAGAGGTCGATGAGCCGCCAGCCCCCGGCTTCGAGCACCCGCCGATCGCGCCCCAGGCTCGCCGGGTTGCAGGCGACATAGACCAGGACCTCGGCCTTCGCCGCCGCCAGGAAGCGCGCCGCCTTCGGGTGCAGCCCGGCCCGCGGCGGGTCCACGATGACGAAGGAGGGCTCCCGCCAGGAGAGCGTGGGCAGCACGTCCTCGACCGGGCCGGCGTGCCAGTCGCCGTCCACGCCCGCCGCCGCCGCGTTCTCCCGCGCGATGGCGATGGCCGGCGCGTGCAGCTCCACCCCCAGCACGCGCCCGCCCTGAAGACGCCCCGCCAGCCCGAGCCCGAGCGCGCCCACGCCGCAGTACAGGTCGAGCAGGGTGCCGCCCCGCCCACCGCCCTCGCCGAAGAGGGCCTGGCCGATGCGCGCGAGCAGGACCTCGGCGCCCTGCGCGTTGACCTGGAAGAACCCGTCATGCGGCAGCGCCAGCGGCACCCCGCCCAGGCGCAGCGCCAGCTCAGAGCGACCGTAGAGCACCCGCCGCAGCTCCCCCGTGGAGACCTCGGCGACGCCGTCCTGCACGATCCACAGCACGCCCGAGACGCGGACCTGCGCGGCGAGCGCGTCGGCGAGGGCCTGCACCTCCTCCTCGGGCGTCTCAGAGGTGGTGACGAGCGAGACCAGCACGCCCTCCTCACCCTGCCGCAGGACGACGTGCCGCCAGCGGCCGACATGCGCGCGGTTGTCCCAGGCGGGGCCCGGTCGCGCGGCGTTGATCACGGCCAGGGCGGCGTTCATCTCCTCGCCGGCCAGCGGGCAGCGCGCGACGGGGACGATCTTGCCGAACCAGCCGGGCGGGTGGAAGCCGAGCAGGTCCTCCTCGAGACGCGGAGGTGCGGCGTCGGACTCCACCGCTGCTTGTACCTGCTCGGCGCGGGCCTCGTCCGAGAGGTAGCGGTGGCGGCCGAAGGAGAGCTCGAGCTTGTTGCGGTAACCGTAGCCCTCCGGCGCGCCCTCCGGCGGGTGGGAGGGGTGCTCGACCAGGCGCGAGACCAGCTCCCGCTTGCCCTCGCGCTGGGCCTCGAGCGGCATCTCCTGGAGCTGACAGCCGCCGCAGACGCCGAAGACGGCGCAGACGGGCGAGACGGCGTCGGGGGCGGGCTCGAGCAGGGCCAGCCGCCGCGCCTCTCCCCCGCGCCCCTGCACGGCGAGGATCTGCGCGCCGATGGCCCCGCAGCGTGTGCTCATGCGGCGGCCGGTCTCGGTGAGGCCGCTCAGGCCCTCGATCTCCAGGCGGTCCAGGCGGAGCGGCACAGGGGGCCGCTGCTTTTTTCCTCTCCTCATCGGATCCGAACTTCCTGGCCGCTGATCGCGACCACCACCGTTCGGGCGTCGTCCGGGGACGCGCGCACCTCGACGTCGTGGTCGCCCGCCGGCAACGAGATGGCCAGCAGGGACTGGTTCCAGTGGGTGTTGGGGTCGTGCGGGCCGGTGGGCAGGTCGACGCCGGGCGCCAGGTGCAGGGTGAACCAGGCGGCGAGCGCCTCACAGGGCGCATCCAGGTGGAAGCCGCCGGCGAAGGTGCCGTCGCTCAGCACGTCCACGCGCCCCAGGTCGATGGTCGCGCCCACCTCCTCGGGCTTCACCAGCCGGTCCAGGGAGCGCCCCTTCGCGTCCATGGTCAGGCAGGAGAGGTCCACCCCGTCGGCGCGCTTGCGGAAGGGCCCGAGCAGGTCGGGCGCCTGCGCCACGGGCGCGAGGTGCAGGCTGATCGCGCTCGGGATCACGACCCCGTCCGGCAGCAGGTTGCGGCCGGCGCAGGCCATGAGCTCGGGCAGCGCGCCCTCGGCGATCCCGAAGTGGCCGAAGGTCTCCGTGACCAGCACGCGCGCCTTCTCCGCCAGCACGACCTTGCCGAAGTCGCCGCGCACGACCTCCACCCGGTCGGCCACGCCGCTGTCGCGGGCGACCTGGGCGATGACCTCGACGAAGTCGGTGCGCTCGATGGCGTAGACCTTGCGGGCGCCCGCCAGGGCGGATAGCGTAGCTAGTATTCCTGAGCCGCTGCCCGCGTCGATGACCACGTCCCCGGGGCGGACGGTGGCCTGCAGCGCGGCGCGGTAGGCCGCGATGCGCACCTCGTCGGCGAGCATGCGGCGGTGGACCTCCACGCCGGAGAAATTGTGGAAGATGATCGGCGTGTCCTCGGCCTCCTCCGGGGTGACCAGCAGCCCCATCGCGTGGAGCTGGTCGTAGGCGGGGCCGGCGTTGGGGCCCATGCCACGGATCGCCTCCTCGCGGGTGCGCGGCCGGCTGCACAGGGCGAGCACGCCCGCCGCCCAGCTCGGCGCGCGAGCCCCCTTGCCCCGGCTGGGCGAGCGGATCAGCACCATCCCGTCGTCCTCGAACGTGACGATCAGATCGCGCGGGCGGACCAGCACCATGACACACCTCGATGGACGAACCAGGGTAGCGGCCCGCGGGGGGGCCGGGCAAGCGGATCGCTCAGGTGAAGCTGAGGACGTGCAGCCGGCGGAGGTCGATGAGGCGGTCCTCGGTCTGCCAGCGCCGCTGTCCGTAGGCGCGGGCCAGGGCGGGGGCGACGCGCTCCCAGCGGGTCTCGTGGCCGAGGCGCACGCGGTCCTCGGCGTGCGCGCCCGTGCCCAGGTAGAGCCCGGGGACGTGGCCGCGCAGCTCCTGACCGCCGCGCAGCTCGACGTGGACGGGCACCCAGGCGAAGTCCAGGAAGGTGCGCAGGGGGAGCACCTCGATCCAGGCTAGCTGATCGAGTGCAATCCACCGATAGCGCCCCGGCGAGAGCAGCTCGAGGACGTGGGCCAGGCTGTCGTCCACGTCGCGCAGCTCGCGGAAGGGGGCGTCGTCGGCGCTGCCCGCCAGGGGGGTGGCCTGCTCGCGGCCGCGGAGCACGGCGCGCTCGGCGCGGTCCAGATCGCCGCTCGCCAGCGCGGCGATCGCCTCCTGGCAGCTCTCCACGCCGGGGCCGCCGGGGCCGACCAGCTCGGGCTCGCCCCGACCGCTGAGCACCTCGCGCCGCTGAACCGAGGCGGCGAGGATCTCCAGGCAGATCTCCGCGCCGGGCTGGTTGAGCGGGTCGTGGCGCGCGATGTGCTCGAGGGTCGCCCGCCCGGCGTCCAGGTCGTCGGTGTGCAGCTCGAGGTCGAAGCGCAGGAACCAGAGCTCGGCGTAGCCCGGCCAGGCGGTGGTCCCGGCGGTGGCGGCCATGAGCGCGCCGCCGAGATCCTCGGCCTCGATCGCGGCGAGGACGCGGCGGACGTGGTCGCGGGGGCCCTCGGGCTCGACCGCGGCGGGCGGCGGTGCGGGCGGCGGGACGACCAGGGTGGAGGGGGCGCCAGGCCTCCCGGGGCCGCGGAGCTTCTTCAGCGTGTCGAACAGGCTACGGGCCACAGGCGCCTCCCGGGCCACGACGGGGCCCTGCGATGACATAGCCCGCTCTGCGCGAGGCGCCTCCGAAGGGCCGAGCCCCGCTGTCCTGGATAGCCTGAACCCATGCACACCCTCCTGCTGCTGGGCGCGCTCGGCTGCGCGCGCGACGACAAAGCGGACGACACCTCGTCCCCGGAGACCGGCGTGGCGTTCACCGACGCCGCCGACGTCCTGGTGATCGGCGCCGGCCCGGCGGGCGTCGCCGCCGCTCTCAGCGCGCGGGAGGCGGGGGCGGAGGTGCGGGTGCTCGACCGCTCCAGCAGCGCGGGCGACGGGATCGGGTACGCCGGGCTCCTGCTCGCCGCCGGCTCACCCCAGCAGGCGGACGAGGGGATCACCGACTCGCCCGAGCAGGCCGCCGAGGAGTGGGCCTCGATCACCGGCGTCTCCGGCGACGCGCCCTCGGTCCTGGCCTTCCTCACCGCCTCGGCGCCCACGCTGGCCTGGCTCGAGGGCTACGGCCTGACGGTGCTGGCCGTCAACGAGGACGAGGACGCCGGCCCCACCGCGCGCATCCACTGGATCGACAGCGCGGCCACCCAGACCGCCCTGGTGGAGGCCGTGGGCGAGCTCCTCCGACTACAAGTCCAGGTGGACTCGCTCGTCGTTCAGGACGGGCGCGTCATCGGCGCGCGCTGGACCGATCTCACCAGCGGCGAGACCGGCGCCACCCGGGCCGGCGCCGTCATCCTCGCCACCGGCGGCTTCCTGCGCGATCGCGCCCGCGTGGACGCCTGGCGCCCCGAGCTCGCGGACCGGCGCCTGCTCTACGAGACCAACCCGCATGCCGATGGTGGCGGCATGAGCCTGCTCGACGGGCTCTCGCCGGGCTACGAGGCGCAGGAGAACATCGGCGTCTACGTGCACAGCATCCAGGACCCCGAGCATGCCGAGGGCGAGGCGCTGATCCTGAGCGACCTTGAGCAGCAGATCATCGTGGACGGCCTGGGCGCCCGCTTCGCCGACGAGAGCAGCGCGCGCTCCCTGGACTTCTTCTCGCGCCTGCCCGAGGGCGAGGTCTTCGCCATCGTGCCCAACGCGACCGCCCAGGGCCTGCGCGTCGTGCGCCCGCCTTACAACGCCGCCGACCCGAGCAAGGACGAGCTCCTCCTCCTGCCCGAGCTGGAGGTCAGCTCCGACGAGGTCTTCGTCGCCGCCTCGCCCGCGGAGCTGGCCGCGCTTACGGGCATCGACCCGACGGGCCTGGAGGACACGCTGTCCGAGGTCAACGCGCTGATCGAGGCGGGCGGGACCGACGCCTTCGGCCGCTCCTTCCTGGAGAGCACGCCCTATGGCGGGGAGGATCTCCTCTGGGCCGTCCGCCTGACGCCGGGGCTGGCCAAAGGCTACGGCGGGCTGGCCACGGACCTGGACGCCCACCTGCTCGACGAGGGCGGCGCGATCGTGCCCGGCGTCTATGTGGTCGGCGAGCTGGCGGGGATGATCCCCGGCGGCGGCGCCGGGACGGGCTTCGCAGGCTCGGTGAACGCCTGCTACTACGGCGGCCGGGTGGCGGGGGCCAACGCCGCCGCCGACGCGAAGGCCGGCGGCGGCGCCGAGTAAGGACGCGCGGAGGCGCCCAGCCCGCGACCCCTCCGTCCGCCGAGAGCCCTCAGTCCGCCGACCGCTTGCCTCGACGACAGGCCTCGAGCGCGCCACGGAAGCGCGCCTCACCCTGCGCCGCCTCCTGACGCTCCTTCTCCCAGCGCTCGCCCAGCTCGTCGAGCCCGCGCTCCGCCCCGACCTCCAGCGCCAGGTCGAGCGCGCGGACATTCAGCGTGGGCTCCTCCCCGCGGCGATAGATCTGGTTCAGGCGCTCACGCTCGCCGATCATCTCGCGGACGAGCCCGCCGAGGACGACCTGCTCGAGATCGTCGAGCTGCGGGCAGATCAGGCAGGGCTCCCGGGGCGGCAGCTCGACGAGCTCGCGGGGGATGAAGCGGATGAGCCAGCTCGACAGGGTGCAGGGGCTCACGAGCTGCCCCAGGATGTCGCGCGCGGTCTCGCCTACCGACCAGGAGGGCGCCCCGCCGTCGTAGTCTTCGACCGCCAGCGAGGTGCCGGTAGACCAGAAGGCCGCGAACTGCAGCATGCGCACCTGATCCTCGGGCGGGCTCAGCCAGACGGCGCAGTTGCGAAAGAAGGTCTTGATCTTGTGCCAGTTGGCCACCTGCGCGGCGGTCGCGCCGGCGGCCGTCCCCTTCTCGTGCAGATCGTCGAGGTTGACGTCGAACCAGTGGTGCCAGGTCGAGTCCACCACGACGCGGCCAACGTTGGCGCGGTGCCCATCGTAGGCGCCCAGCACGGCGAAGCGGCTCACCGAGGTCGGCGACTTGAAGTGCTGGTAGGGCGGCTCGGTCCAGGGGTTCGCGTGGGCGATCGCCTGGGGGGCGGGCCGCGAGCCGCCGTCCACGGCCGGAGGATACTCCGAGCCGCTGACCGAGCCGAAGGCGTAGGTGGCGCCGAGGTCGATCTCGTCGTCCTCGAAGACCGAGCCCTCGTGCGGGTGATCCGGGAAGACGTCGATGACGCCGTAGACCTGATCGCAGAGCAGCGGGTGGGGACGGCTCACCAGCTCGAACCCGTAGCGACGGCGCAGGAAGCGCGGGAAGCGACGGACCTCGAGGGGCTGGGGGATCGCGTCGGCCTGCGCGTCGAACGGGATCACGGCGCCGGGAGCGCCGGAGAAGGGCGTGGCCTGGAGCGCGTTCTGAGGCTGGTTGGTGTCGTGGCGCTGGCGCACCGGGCCCGCGCCGGTCTGAATGGGGAAGTTGATCGGCGGCACCGCCTGGGCGTTGGTCCAGCGACGCATCGAGCGCACGCGCGGGATCTGGTAGGCCAGGCTCGCGCCGAGGAAGTGGTGGTCGCCCATGGCCAGGACGCCGCCCTTGCGCTCGTTCATCCAGCGGGTGATCGCGGCCAGCTCGGGGACGGAGAGCTTCAGCGCGTCCGCGAGGATCGCCGCATCCGAGGCGCTGCCGCTGTTGCCAGGGGAGAACCCGAACAGCCAGATCTGATCGTAGCGGTTCAGGATCGACTGGCCCTGCGCGTCGACCGCGGCGAAGTCGATGTCCACGATGTCGGGCGTCCCGGCGCGCGTGACCGGGCCGCGAGAGGCGGTCTCGATCTCGAAGCGGACGAACGAGAACTCGGTGTCCGTGGCGAAGTCGCCCGCCTTGCGCACGATGTCCAGGACCTTGGAGACCCCGAAGTCGTCCGTCGAGGAGATGGAGATCCCATAGTCCACCACGACCAGGATGCGCACGGTGGGGCGCCGGGGCAGCCACCACTTCGGGCGAAGCTCGGGGTGCAGATCGATGAGCTGAGGCTTCTTGAACGCGATCATGATGAGCTCCATTGGTTTTGCACACACGTCTACAAAGCCGCGAGGTCGCGGCGGGGGAACACAACCATAAACTAACTTACTTAGATTTCAACCTCACCGAGGCGAATCGCGCTCACCTGCACGGGGAGCGCGCCACCAGGGCTCAGAAAGGTCGCGACGCGGCCGAAGGTCGCCAGATCGACGGCGCGCGCGAAGACCCGAAGAGACCAGGGCGGCAGAGGGATTTCGCCCTCGTCTCCATCGGAGATGATCAGCCCGCCCTTGTCGGTGTACTGCAACTCCTCTCTGCAGTCTGGGTCGAGCGGGTCGTCCGAGCAGACCCCATCCTTGGTGAGCAAAGACACCACCGCGACTCGTTTGACGACCTGGACCGTGTATCGCTTCGCCATGACTGACCTCCATCTGGCGACAATCTCACCGCCAGCGCTTGCGCTGACCACCTACAGGTGCCAACATCCTCTCAATGAGCATCGTTCGCCATCTCGGGAGGAACACCCTCCACCGTCTGGCCGCGCGCACCCGGCTCGGGCGAGGGCTGGACTGTGATCTGATCGAGCCCGGCGAGCACGCATCGCGCCAGCACGCGCTGCTCTCCTGGCGCGAGGGGCACTGGTGGGTCCGCGATGAGCGGAGCCGAAACGGCACCTGGGTGGACGGTCGGCGCCTCGGTCTGGAGGAGGTGCCGATCCACGCGGGCCAACGCCTCGGCCTCGGTCACGCGGAGCCGAGCTGGGAGCTCCTGGACGAGGCCCCCCCGCGGAGCTTCGGTCGCGAGGAGGCGCGCGACCAGGAGATCGAGGCGCAGGACCACGAGCTCGTCCTGCCCTCCCGAGCCGGCCCGGTTCACCTCGTCCAGTGCCTGGAGGCCGGCGGCTGGATCCGCCTCGACGACCCGGAGCGGCGACCCGTGATCGACCGCTCGCGCCTCCACCTGGACCAGCCCTGGGACCTCTTCCTCCCGACGCTGGCCGACTCGACCCGCGCCGAGCTCGCCTGCTGGGAGCTCGGCACCTTGCAGCTCCACTTCCGGGTGTCCCGGACCATGGAGCACACCGAGCTCGCGCTGGAGGCCGCTGGCCGCCCCGCCGTCTGGCTCCCCGCGCAGGAGATCTTCTGGCCGCTCTACCTGATGGCGCGCGCCCGGATCGAGGACGCCGACGCCCCCGAGCACGACCAGGGCTGGATGGACGTGGCCGAGCTCACCTCCGAGAGCGGCGTTCCCCGGAAGAACCTGGACGTCTACATCATCCGCGTGCGGGAGCGCCTGGCGCGCGCCGGCCTGTTCGGCGCGGAGGGGATCGTGCAGGTGCGCCGCGGCCAGCGCCGAATCGGGGTCCCGGCGGCGCGCCTCCGGCTGGAGATCGCCTGATGGATCGCCGGAAGGCCGGCGCGACGACCCTCCCCCTCCCCGGGCTGGCGGCGCCGACGACGCCCCCTCGCCTCGCCGGCGCCGAGGGGCACCTCGGGCGCTACGAGATCCTGGAGCTGCTCGACTCGGGCGGCATGGGCGAGGTGTGGCGGGTGTTCGACCGCGTGCTGGGCTGTCGGCTGGCGATGAAGGTGATCAAGGCGTCGCACGCGGATAACGCGCTGCTGGTCGAGCGTTTTCGTGCGGAGGCCAGGATCGCCGCGAGCCTGCAGCACCCGGGCACGGTCCCCGTCCACGACCTGGGCGAGCTGTCCGACGGGCGCCCCTTCTACACCATGATGGAGGTCAGCGGCGGGCGGACCCTGGCGGAGGCCGTCCAGGAGGTCTGGACCGCGTCGGAGGCGGGCGGGCCCGACAAGGTCCCGGCCGCCCTCCGCCGGCTGGTCGAGGCGCTCTGGCGTGTGTCCGGCACCATCGCCTACGCCCACGAGCAGAGCGTCCTGCATCTGGATCTCAAGCCCGCGAACATCATGCTCGGGCGTCACGGGGAGATCCTCGTCCTGGACTGGGGGATGGCCCGCGCGCTCGACGACGCCCGCCAGCACAGGCCCTTCGGCGGCACGGTCGGATACGCGGCCCCCGAGCAGCTCTATTCGGACGCGCCCCCCGTCGCATGCGGCGCCGATGTACACGCGCTGGGCGTCATCCTCGCCGAGATCCTCACCGGTCGCGCGCGCCCCATCTACGATCGGGAGCGCGCCCGCGCGGCGCCGCAGGAGCTGGTCGAGCTGAGCATGCGGGCCACGAGCCCGGACCCGGCGCGACGCCCGGCGGACGCCGCTCACTTCGCCGCGGAGCTGGAGATCTGGCTGGACGGCGCGCGTCGTCGAGACCGCGCCCTCGCGCTGGTCGAGGAGGCCGGACGCGCCCGCGACGCGCTGGACCAGCTCCGGGAGCAGCTCGATGCGCGCCGCAAGGAGGCCGGGCGCGCCGAAGCCCACCTTCCCTCCTGGGCCGGCGTCGAGCGCAAGCGCGTCGTCTGGGCCCTCCAGGACGAGGTCCGCCGGCTGGAGCGCGCGGCCCAGGCCCAGCAGGAGACCGTCACCCAGAGCCTCGAGGCGGCCCTGCGCGAGGTGGACGACTGCGCCGAGGCGCACGCCGCCCTCGCCGACCTCTACCAGGCGCTGCACGTCCAGCAGGAAGAGGCCGGCGACGCGACGCAGAGCGCGCGGTCCCTTCACCTGCTGAGACGCCACGACCGGGGGCGCTTCGCGGCGTACATCCAGGGCACGGGCGCGCTCACGCTCGTCACCGACCCTCCCGACGTGCACGTCCTGCTCAACCGCCTGGCCGAGCAGGACCGCCGACTGCAGCCCATGGAGGCCCTCGCGCTGGGCGCCACGCCCCTCCACCGGCTGGTCCTGCCCATGGGCACCTACATCGCGGAGCTCCGCGCCGAGGGTCGCGCGACGGTGCGCCTCCCCCTGGAGATCGGCCGCCAGCAGCACTGGGACGGCGTCCCGCCCGGCGCCCGTCAGCCCCTGGCGATCCCGATCCCGCCCGCCGACGCGCTGGGACCCGAGGACGTCTATGTCGCGCCCGGCCCCGCCTGGGTCGGAGGCGATCCGATCGCCATGTACGCCTGGGAGCGCGCCCGCGTCTGGGTGGGCGGCTTCATCGTGCGCCGCCACCCGGTCCGTACGCGGGAGTACCTGCGCTTCCTCGACGAGACCGTCCAGGACGAGCAGGATCCCGAGACCGCCCGCCTCGTCCCGCGCGCCCGCTCGGGCCCGGAGGGTCTGGGCGTCCCCTTCGTCCGCCGCGGCGCGGACGGTCGCTTCGTGCCCGTCCCGGACGCCGAGGGCCACGTCTGGGATCCCGACTGGCCCGCGCTGTTCATCGACCACGCCTGCGCGCTCGCCTTCGCCGCCTGGGAGCGCGCCCGCACCGGACAGCCCTGGCGGCTGCCCACCGAGCTGGAGTGGGAGAAGGCGGCCCGCGGCGTCGACGGCCGTCTCTACCCCTGGGGAAGCAGCTTCGACCCCACCTTCACCTCCGGCCGCGACAGCACCCCGCCGCCCCGCCTGCCCTGCCGGGTAGACGACTACCCGACCGACGAGAGCCCCTATGGCGTGCGGGGCATGGCGGGCAACGTTCGCTGCTGGTGTCAGGGTGTCTGGTCATCGGACCCGGACCCGACCCGGGCGGAGGCGCCGCGCCCTGGGCCGGACGAGCCCGCCCTGATCCCGGTGCGCGGCGGCGCCTGGTCGGGCTTCGAGCGCGGATCCCGCGCCGCGCGGCGCGTCGGCCACGATCCCGCCGCCCGCCTCGCGGATCTCGGCGTCCGCCTTGCCCGGAGCTGGCCCTCCGGCTGAGGTCAGCCTCGCGCCCAACGCGATCACTCCGCCGGGTACACCTGCACCCCCTCCACCCAGGTCCGCGTGACGCTGACCTCCGAGAGCGCAGATAGTTCCAACTCAAACGGATCTCGATCCAACACAACCAGATCCGCCCGCAGACCAACAGCGATGGTCCCCACCTGATCCTCCAGAAAGGCGGCCTTCGCCCCGTCGCGCGTGTAGGCCACCAGGAGCTGCTCCAGGCTCAGGGCCTGGCTCGGGTTCAGCGTCTCGCCGCTCGGATCGCTGGGATCGCGGCGGGTGACGCCCACCTCGATGGCCTCCCAGGGGTTCATCGACGAGACGCTCCAGTCGCTGCCGGCGACCAGGACCGCGCCGGCCGTGGCGAGGTCGCCGAAGGGGTAGAGCCAGGGCGCGCGCGCCTCGCCGATGACGGGGAGGGTCAGCTCGGTGATGTAGGGGTCCGGGTAGGCCCAGAGCGCCTGGAGGTCGGCGAAGGCGCCCAGCGCGGCGAAGCGGGGCCGGTCGTCGGGGTGGATGAGCTGGATGTGGGCGAGCAGCGGGCGCCGGTCCTCCTCGCCGTGGACACGGGCGAGGACCTCGAGGCCGTCGAGGATCTGCCGCACGCCCGCGTCGCCGATGGCGTGGGCGTGGATCTGGTAGCCCTCGCCGTCGAAGGCCGCGAGCAGGTCGGTCAGGCTGGCGTAGTCGAAGGCGGGCTCGCCGTTGCTGCCGTCGGTGTAGGGCTCGAGCAGGTAGGCGGTCTGGCTCTCCAGGACGCCGTCGATGTAGAACTTCGCGGCGTTGACCTGGACCCGCTCGTCGGTGTAGCGCGCCCGCAGGGCGTTGGCCGCGTCCAGCTGCTCGGCGCCCTGGAGCGGGTCCACGACGACGGCGCAGCGCACGCGCCCGCTGAGCGTCCCGGCGTCGGCGGCGCGCTGGTAGCCCTCCAGCATCCAGTCCTCGCAGGCCGGGTCGATGAACGTGGTCAGACCAAAGGAATTCGCCTCCGCCAGCGCCGTGGCCAGCCCCTCGTCCACCTGCGCCTCCGACCAGCCCGGCATGAGATCGGCGACCAGCGACGTGGCGTCCTCGCGCAGGATCCCGGTGGCCTCGCCGGACGCGTCGCGCTCGATGATCCCGCCCTCCGGGTCGGGGGTGTAGGCCGTGATCCCCGCCTCCTCCAGCGCCAGCGTGTTCACCCAGGCGCTGTGGCCGTCGGCGGACTCCATGTAGGCGGGGCGATCGGGCACGGCCAGATCGAGCAGGGCCGCGTCCAACATCCCCTCGAAGAGCGAGGCGTCCCAGCCGACGCCGCGCACCCAGGGCTCGTCGGGGCGCGCCTCGGCGGTGGCCTGGATGATCTCCACGAGCTCGTCCAGCGAGGTGGCGGCGTAGAGGTCCGCGTCCAGGAGCTGCGTGCCGCTCCAGGCCAGGTGGGTGTGGGCGTCGATGAAGCCGGGCAGCAGCGGCGCGCCGTCCAGATCGACCACCGTGGTCTCGGGGCCGGTGATCGCCGCGGCCTCCTCCGCCGAGCCGACCAGCACGATCTCCCCGCCGCGAACGCCGACCGCCTGGGCCGTCGTGCCCGCCAGGTCCATCGTGTAGACGCGCGCGTCGGTGAGGACGAGATCGGCGTCCGTGGGCTTCTGCCGATCACAGGCGGCGACGTTCAGGAGCAGGAGCAGGCGCGGGGGCAGACCGGGTGTCTTCATCCGCTCAGCATACGCTCCCGCGGGTTAGTTCGGGCCAGCCCCTCCGGAGTACCCGATGCTCGAAGCCCCCCCGAAGTGGAAGACCCTCGTTCTGGTCTGCGACAACGAGCGCCCCGCCGACGCGCCCAGGCCGAGCTGCCGACCCCAGGGCGGCGGTGAGCTGCGCGAGTGGCTGAAGGCCGAGCTCAAGCGCGAGGGGCTGTGGGGACAGGTGCGCGTGCTCAGCACGAGTTGCCTGGACCTGTGCACCCAGGGCGTCACGGTCTGCCTGGACGGCGGGCGCGACCGGCTGGTGGTGGACCCGCAGGCGGATCGGGCCGAGCTGCTGGCGCGGATTCGTGCGGTGGTCACCGCCTGAGCGGCGGATCGCGCCCTCGGCGCGCTCAGGGAGAGGCCGCCTGTAAGGAGAGCATTCGTTCGGCGAACTCTGCAGCGCTCCGCTCACCCGTCGCCGTGAGGGCGAAGAGCGCCCTGTCCCACCGCGCAGGGAAGCCCAGCAGCTCCGTGAGCGCCCGCTCGAGCTGAGCGAGCAGCTCCAGATCGTGGCCTACATCGTAGCCCTGGTCCTGGAGCCCCCGATGAAACCCCTGAACGAACACCCATACATCCCTCACGTCCCAGGATCCGATGAGCATCGGGGCGCGCCTGGCCAGGACGGGCAGCAAAGGGACGATGGAGCGCTGAAGCGGCGGCATGTCCTCTGGAGTCCAGGTCTCCACGGCCCCGTGCACCAGATTCCACAGCGCAGCATGACCCTCGACCCCATCCCCTCGCGTGAGGTAGACCATGGAGCCAGCGCTCAGGGTCAGGGTCGTCCCCAGGGTCGCTGACAGGCGCTCCGTGACCGCGACCAGGACCTCGTTGAAGGCAGGAACGGCCGCGGCATAGCCCGAGAGCAGCAGCCACAGCCCCCGCGCCGAGGGCCCCTCGAGGAGCGGACGCGGATCTACACGGAGGTCCTCGAGCATCGATTGTGTACAGTGGACCAGCACGTCAGAACGCCTCCTCTGTGAAGCGTAACTCAAAAGGTGAGTACAGGTCGCCTTGCCACTGGGACCTGGGCAGGCCGTCGCGGTTCATGTTGTCGTACACGATCCCATCGACCTCCACGGCCTCGTGTACGCCGTTCTCGGAGATGTTCTTGCCGGCTCTATCGCTGTAGATGTTGGTCACGGCCCGTCTCTCCGTGCCAGGGACATAGGCCTGAACGTGAATCCTGCGCCCGGCGATCCCCGCGCGCTGAAGGGACTTGACGATCTGATCGGCGCACCGCACGCAGTTCATGATGCGGAACTCGCTATCGGCAACGGTATGGACGACCTCCCTGGGGCTCTTCGCGACCGGGCCAGGGCCGCGGCCGGAAGAGACTGAGCCCTTCGAGCTGGTCGAGCGCCCGGTCGACACCGATCCCGAGGGGCTCGACGCGCCTCTCTTTTCACCTCCTCCCCCGCCGCCCGTCGTGGAGGCGCGGGGGGACATGCGGTCGTCCAAGGGCTGGTACTCGCCAGCAGCCTTGCGTTGCGGCGTGGGCTCAAACCAGTCGTTGTTGTTGGCAGCCTCTACCGACTGGATATCCAGGACGATCTTCGTATCTCCTTGCCTGGGTGGACGCATCGTGGCTCGGAGGATCACCTTCTTGTCTCGTGGCGTCGTGCCTGGACCTCCTACGCGAACAATCGCGCGGATGTACCAGATCTCCATGAGCAGCAGGGCGGCCTGTGCTGGATCTTCGTCCATCATGCGCAGCAGCCCACCGACATCCCCCTCCACCGCCAACAAGGTCCCCACCCCGAGCAGCCCCAGCTCGTTGACGAGTATGGCGTTGGACAAATAGAACGACAGCGCGCTCTGAGAGAGCGAGACGAGCGCTCCGCCGGCCAGACTCAGCTCCTGGCCCACCAACGCCACCGCGCCGCTCACCGCGCCAGCCTCCGCGGCCACGACAAAGCCGCCGGCAAGGAGCAGCCCTACCGCCAGCGACGCCGTGAAGCTGCCCACGCCCAGGAGGGCCGCGTCACGATAGAAGCGTCCTCCTGCCGTCGCCGCCTCATGCTTCATTCTCGAGTGCTGGCGCAACATCGGGTCATGGATCCGCTCGGTCGGATCTCTGTAGATATGCCGTGTATGCTCAGGAAACAGGAGCCTCAAGAACGGGATCGGCTGATTCAGGAGCGCCTCGTCCTCCTCGAGCTGCGCGCGCGCCGCGGCGATCTCAGCAGCCTCTCCTCCCTCGGACTCCGCGCCCGCGGAAGACGCCTCGCCAGAGACCCAGAAGGGCACGGGGGCGTCCAGGCGAACCACCATGGCCTCATAGCGTCCGAGCGTCTCGTCATCGGCGTCCAGCGTGAAGAGGAGGCCGGTGTCGAACCAGGGCGCGATCTCCAGCCGCCCCTCCGCTGCGTTCCACTGGGCCTGGTACTCGCCCGGCTCGAGATAGCTCTCAGTGATTCGGAGGGTCAACACCGCGCCCGAGCTCAGCCAGATCTGCGCACGTCCCATCGACTGGTCGAGACGGAACGTCAGAATTTCATCGTCTTTGAAGGCCAGTCTGGGCTCCGCCCCTCGGCCCGGCGCCCGCTGCATGGGGCTCGGGACACGAGGAGCGCGATCCGCCTCACGCTCCGAGCCCGCAGACGAGGCGTCTCGGCCTTCCGCCGTCTGAACGACATGCGAGAGCTCGTGCGCGAGCAGCGCGGCCCCGCGCTCGGTGAAGGGCCGATACTGATCCGTCGCGAACCCGACGTGGTCCCCGAGGGTCCAGGCTTGCGCGCCGCACCGGTCCGTGGCCCGGCCGGTGTCGTGATCCGCATGCACACGAACGCCCGAGAAATCGAACCCAAACTGCTTCTCCATCTCCACGCGCACCGGCGCCTCCAACGGCGCGCCGCTACGCTGGGACACGCGCTTCAACGCTTCCTGGGCTCCCGGCCGGCGGGCCGGGGGGCTGACGCGCTCGGCGCTCGCGAAGACGGAGCCGCTTCTTCGATGGGTGGACATGTCGGCGCTCCGTGCCGCGGTGAGCTGACGGGCAGGTCTACGGATGATGATCGATGATCGACCGGCGCCGGGAAAGCGCACGCCGCTCAATGGCTCACCTTCATGGTTTCTCGAGTCCAAAGGTACGCTATCTCTGAGCGCCCAGCGGGTGAGCCCCCTTCAGCGCCGTCGTAGGAGAACTTGACGCGAGACGGATGCGAATCGCCCTCAGGGACGAGGTAAGATTCACCCATGCGCCCAGCCCTCCTCGTCTCCCTGCTCCTCCTCGGCGGCTGCTGCCGCGACGAGATCGTCCCCGCCTGGCTCTCGATCGAGCCCATCCCGCTCGAGGAGGGCAGCACGCGCTTCGAGCTGCTGGACTGGGTCAGCGATCCCACCGAGGCGCTGACCTTCGGCGCCGCCACCGACGGCCAGGTGCTGGCCAGCATCGACGGCAGCACGCTGGAGCTGGCTCCGCAGCCCGGCTTCGAGGGCGTCTCCTGGCTGGAGCTGACGGCGTGGGACGCGTGCGGCAACCTGGGCACCACCTCCGTCGAGCTGTGGGTGGGCGTGGACGGCGGCGAGGGCGAGGGCGAGGGCGAGGGCGAGGGCGAGGTCATCGCCGGGAGCTGCCCGGTCACCTTGACCTACACCGCGCAGGGCAGCCCCGACGCCGTCGCCGTCGCCGGCCTGTTCAACGACTGGGACACGGAGGCGGATCGCCTGAGCGACCAGGGCGACGGGACCTGGAGCGTCACGCTGAACCTGGAGCCCGGTCCCCACCCCTACAAATTCGTAGAGATCGGCAGCGGCACCGCCTGGACCTGCGACCCGAACGCGGAATTCATCCAGTGCGACGACGGCTACAAGACCCCGGACGACACGAGCTGGAGCCAGGACTGCACGCTGGGCGCCGCCAGCTGCAACAGCATGATGGTGGTCGCCGACTGCGGGCGACCCACGCTCACCCTGGAGCGCCTGGACATCGACCGCTCCCGCGGCGAGGTGTCCGTCTCGGTGAGCGCCGCGACCGCCAGCTCCGGCGCCGCCCTCTCCACCGCCCAGGTCACCTTGAACGGCGCCGCCCTGGACGGCACCTGGGACGGCCAGGCCTTCCAGGTCGATCTCAGCGGCCTCGCCGAGACCCGCCACACCCTGCGCTTCACGGTCACGGACGCCGACGGGCTCAGCTCAGAGGAGCTCTACGTCCCCTTCTGGATGGACGACTTCTCCTGGGACGAGGCCGTCCTGTACTACGCCTTCATCGATCGCCTTGCGAACGGCGACACCAGCCTGGACGGGTCCGAGGGCGCCAGCACCTCGAGCGGCGACTACCTGGGCGGCGACTGGCAGGGCCTCATCGACCTGCTCCCCTACCTGGACGACCTCGGCGTCAACGCCCTCTGGCTGACCAACCCCCAGGACAACGTCACGGAGGCCTGGGAGGGCCAGTGTGACGAGACCTACACCGGCTACCACGGCTACTGGCCGACCTCTGGCGCCGGCCTGGAGGACCACTTCGGCGACGAGGCCACCCTCGCCGCGCTCATCGACGAGGCCCACGCGCGCAACATGCGCGTCCTCGTAGACTGGGTGGCCAACCACGTCCACGAGGACCACCCCTACTACCAGTCCAACCCCGAGTGGTTCGGCGACTACGCCTGGTGCGAGGACGCCGACAATTGGAACGACATCCCCGAGACCTGCTGGTTCGCGCCCTACCTGCCCGACGTGAACTACTACGCCCCTGACCCGCTGGTGCGCATGGTGGACGACGCTGTCGACCTCGCCACCACCTGGGAGCTGGACGGCCTGCGCGTGGACGCCGCCAAACACATGCCGCACAGCGTCCAATGGAACCTCGAGCACCTGTTGCAGGCCCGCGTCGAGCACACGGCGGCCGGCGGCGACGAGGAGTTCTGGACCGTCGGCGAGACCTTCGACGGCTATGACCGGATCAACGCCTATATCGGCGAGGACCAGCTGGACGGGCAGTTCGACTTCCCGCTCTACTACAGCGTGCGGGCGGCCTTCCTCGACGGCTCGATCACCCTGCCCGAGCTCTACGACACCGCCGCCTACAGCCAGACCGTCTACGGCGACGCGATCATGGGCACCTTCCTGGGCAACCACGACGTCTCGCGCTTCGTCACCGACGGCACCGAGGACGACCTCGGCGGCTGCGACAGCGACGGCGTTGGCGTCCGCGTCGCCGCGGCGCCCACCGACCCCTGGGTCTACGAGAGCCTCACGCTCGGCTGGGTCTTCCTGTTCACCTGGCCCGGCGTCCCGCTGGTCTACTACGGCGACGAGATCGGCCTGCCCGGCTACGGCGACCCCGACAACCGCCAGCCCCTCTGGTGGCACACCAGCGACCTGAGCGGCGGCGCCATCGGCGGCGTCGCCGACCTCGCCGACCGCCTCACGGACGAGCAGGCGAATGTATTGTACACTGTACAATCCCTCGCCGTCGCCCGCGGTCAGTACCCGGCCTTGCGCGAGGGCGACACCATCACCTGGTGGGAGGAGCCCGATCTGTTCGCGTTTGCCCGCACGACCAGCACGGAGGGCGCGCTGGTCATCCTGAACCGCTCGAGCGAGGACCGCACGCTGACGAACGGGCTCAGCTTCGCTGGCCTTGGGGAGGGGACGTGGAAGGATGTGCTGACGGGTGAGCGGTACACGTCGGATGGGGACAGCCTGACGGTGGATGTCCCGGCGAGGGGGGCGCGGGTGCTGGTGGGGGGGGTGTGATCATGATCAAGTGCCAGGTATCTTGATCATTGATCAGGTGCCAGGTATCTTGATCAAGCCCTCGACGACGCTCCCATGCGCTCCCCAGAATGGGCCTCCCAGGCCTCTATCCAGCGCGTCAGCTCCGGCTCCCGCTCTCGCCGCTGGGCCTGGACGATCCACGCGACCTGCCGCGCGTGGAGGCCGAGCAGCTCGCCGATCTCCCGCTGCGTGAGCCCGCTGCGCCGGGTGAGCACGTAGATCGCGAGGTGGAGCCTCAGGTTCGTGCCGGGGCCGACCTGCGGCGCGCCCAGCTTGCTGAGCGGCATGCCCACCACCGCCTCGATGCTCGCGCTCAGCTCAGCGATATCCTCCTCCATCGCCCGCTCTGGCGAGACCTCCAGGGCCGGGGCGAGCGGGCCGCGGGTGCGATGGATGGGCGCGAGCGCCTGCTCCAAGACCTCGGGCGGCAGCGCGGCGCGGCTGAGCACCGCCTCGTGGACGGCCTCCTGTCCCCCGAGGAGGTTCAGAATGGCGTCGGTGCGCAGCCAGGCGGGGCAGGGCGCGAGGCCGAGGTAGGCCGGATGGCTGGTCCAGGTGGACTTGTCTGGGCTGGGCGCCAGGCCCTCGGCGACGGGGTTGAGGTGGACATAAGCCAGCGCCACCGCCAGGTACGTCTCGTCCTCGATGAGCCGGCTTCCGTAGCGGCTCTGGAACGCCGGGCCGACCTCGCCGTAGCGGCGCGTCAGCTCGAGCGACCAGCGGTGCTGCAGGTCGCGCATCGCCGCGGCGAGCCCCCCGCGTCGCGAGCGGACGAGGAGGTGAAAGTGTGTGCCCATCAGCGCGTAGGCGTGGACCTCGACGCCGAAGCGCGGGTCGAGCGGCGCGAGGAGCTCGAGGAAGGCGAGGCGGTCGTCGTCTACGCGAAAGAGGGCTCTCCCGGCGGGTCTTCGGTTGAAGACGTGATGCCAGCCGAGGGGAGGGTCGAGGCGAGGCGGTCTGGACATGGGCGTGGCCGAAGGTGGAGGGGGTGCCGAAGAGGGGGAGCTTGATCAATATACCTGGTACCTGATCAATGATCAAGATACCTGGCACCTGTCACCTGTCAGCAGGCCTGCTTGGAAGTCGTCCCCCCGATGGACCGCTGAGCCCGTGGTCCACGAG
>CAZKWG010000023.1:0-24599 GCA_964556105.1 uncultured Enterobacterales bacterium
GTCCAATAAAACACAACGTCCATTCAATGGGGGGGGAAACCGCCATGGCCGACGCCAACGCTCAGTTCGAACAGATGAAGGACTTCATCGGCTTCACGGAGGCCGATGTGCAGAATCTCCAGGCCCTCGCGCCCGTCTTCGCGAAGCACGGCGCGGCGATCACCGACAAGTTCTACGCCGTCCTGGCGCGCTTCCCCCGAGACGGCGAAGCTCATCGAGGGGCGGGTGGACATGCTCAAGGCGACGCACGCGCGCTGGCTGAGCGGGCTGTTCGCCGGCGACTACGGCCCCAGCTACGTCGAAGAGCGCCTGCGCATCGGCCACACCCACGTCCGCGTGGGCCTCGAGCCCTTCTGGGTCGAGGGCGTCATGAACATCCTGCGCTGCGAGGGTCTGCAGGCGATCGCCACGGAGGAGTCCGACCCGCGGCGCGCCTGCGCGCTGGCGGCGAGCCTGATCAAGATCCTCGACCTCGACCTGCTGATCATCGGCCAGGCTTACGCCGACGAGCGCCTGGAGCGCCTCAGCAAGTTCACCGGGATGAAGCGCTCCCTCATCGAGAACGCCATCCGCATGGGCGGCAAGAAGGGCTGAGCGTTGGAAGCGGCCTCCTTGCTGCGCGAGCGAGCAGGGAGGCGCGGACGTTGCGAAGACAGGCCGTCCGTGCGAGCGCCCGAGCGAGTCGATGGAGCCATCCATGGATTTGCTCGGGCCTTTCTTTGCCTCCGGGCGAATGTCAGGAAACTGTCAAGTCAGCGCAAAGATTGCGCACTCGATTGCAATCTTAGTTTAATGTTGAGGTGCGTTCGGCCGCTCTCCCAGGCCCGCCGACGCGGCCGCAACACGTCCCCGGAGGCGCCCATCTGGCGCTCCATGTCTCGAAACAGGCGAGCACATCCCATGCGCATCTCTGCATCCAGTCGCGAGGTCTTCCTCAAGGTCGTCTACTACGGGCCCGGTATGGCCGGAAAGACGACCAACATCCAGCAGCTCCACCAACGGTGTCCTCGCCAGCAGCGGGGCGCGCTGGTCCAGATCGACACCGAGGCGGATCGGACCCTCTTCTTCGACTACTTCCCCTTCTCGGGGGGCGTCATCGGCGATTATCGGGTGCGAATCGACTTCTTCACCACGCCGGGCCAGTCCTTTTACCGCCGGACCCGCCGGGCGGTGTTGGAGGGCGTAGACGGGCTGGTCTTCGTCGCGGACAGCCGCGAGGATCGGGAGCCCGCCAACCTCGTCGCGCGCAGCGAGCTCGCGCAGCACCTGCACGAGCTGGGGCGCTCGCTGGAGCGCACCCCGCACGTCTATCAGTGGAACAAGCGGGACCTGAGGCGCGCTACGCCGGTCTCGGTCATGGAGGAGACGCTGAACCCCGAGCGCGCCCCGTCGCTCGTGGCCAACGCGGTGGACGGGGTCGGCGTGTGGGAGACCCAGTCCGCGCTCCTTCGCCTGGTGTACGAGCAGCTCAAGCAGCAGGCGCCGTCCCGCAGCCCCGAGCCCTACCGCCAACCCCTCGCCAACGCGAGCTGAACGACCGGGCGAGAGGGTGCCGACCATGAACACGTCTACGATCATCGCGGAGATCTCCGCAGACACGGGGCTGCCGGCCGGGCAGGTGCAGAAGGTCCTCGACGCGCTGACCGCGCGCGTCCTCCATCACGTCGAGGCTGGCGAGACCGTGAGCCTTCGTGGGCTCTGCACCATCGACGCCCGCTGGCAGACGCCGCGGGTGCTCCGCTCCGTCAAGGACAAACGTCGCATCAACCTGGACGGCCGCTGGGTCCCCCGCCTGAGGGCGTCCGGAGCGCTCCGAGCGGCCATGCTGTCCCGCAGCCCGCAACACTGGCGCGACATCAGCCACCAGGCCGCGTGGAGGCTCGCCGAGGCGCTGATCGGCGACCTCGAGCTCTATCACCCCACCAAGGTGCCCCGCCTCGACCAGGACACCCCGCTGCCGATGGTGGCGCCGATCTGCGCCGTCGCCTTCGGCCCGGTCTGGGAGCACGTGCTCGACACCTGGAACAGGAGCGTGAGCTTCGAGGTCCGCGCGGAGGGCAGCCACCTGCTTCGCGTCGCCTGGCGCCGCTGGCGCGCGCAGGAGCCGGTCGAGCCCTGAGCGCCGGTCGGGCGCGATGCCCGACAGACTCCTAGGCCCCCGGCTCGCGCACGGCGATCACGCTGGTCCCGGTGACGATGAGGTCGCCCGGCACCACGGTGCGCGGCGCCACCACCAGATCCAGATCGGTGTGCTCGTTGTCGAAGACATAGGTGGGGCAGCGGTCGTGCAGGCTCACGAGCTTCGCGCCGTTGGCCGCCAGCGTGATCACCGCCTGCCGACGGCCGGCCAGGGCGCGATCGAGGGTGAAGCCGCCCGTGCGCGCCCGCGCCGCGCGCGCCCCGAGGCACCAGCGGATGTTCTCGTTGCCGCGGCGATCGGGGAGGGCGAGGCCCGGGTGGTTGGGCTCGCGCCCGATCTCCGCCTGCTGGCCGGGGGCCACGCCGAGGCGCGCCAACGTGTCCGAGACCAGCAGGCCGAGATATCCCTTGTCGCCGACGTGCAGGTAGCGCATCGTGCCGGAGGGCGTGCGGATATCGTCCTTGTCCTTCAGGATCACCGGCTTGCCCGGCTGGGTCTGACGGCCAGAGACGGTCAGGCCCGGGGTCAGCGAGACGAAGGAGACGCCGTCCGCGCTGACGTCGGCGCGGGCGATGGCGTTCTCGGAGCGGTTCACCCAGCGGCCGTCGGCCAGCAGGTCGTAGGTGTAGCCGGCCACCACCTCGGACAGCGGCACCGAGGGCAGCGCCAGCCCGCTCATCACGAGGTCCATCGTCGCGCGGCTGCCGACGTCCAGGATGATCGTGTCCGAGCCCGTCTGCGCCTGGGTAGGGTTCCCGATGGCCGAGATGGCGCGCTCGAGCGCGATGGGCTGGCCGATGATCAGGCTGCGGCCGAGCTTCTCCCAGCCATAGCGATCCGAGGGCGCGATGTTGTAGGCCAGCAGCCAGAGGCAGGCGGGATCGACCACCGGCAGCCCGTCCACCAGGTCCTTGAGCGCGTTGCTGCCGGGCGCGAAGCCCTCCAGCAGGATGACCGGGTTCGGCGGGAGGGGCGGCACGGGCTCGCCGCGCTTGATCCGCACGAGGCGCTTGGCGCGCACCGCCGCGGTCACCGCCTCGGGCAGCGTGGTCACGTGCGAGGGGACGGCCCGGAAGACCTCCACCTCGCCGGCGATGCCGCGCAGCTGGTAGCGCCCGACGGCCTCCCAGGCGATCTCCGCCTGGTTCATCGACAGCAATGTCCCCTGACTGAACCAGACCTCGGTGGGCGGGGTCTTGCTCATCACGCGGCTGGCCAGGTTCACCGGCTCGCCGAAGCAGTCGAAGGCGCCCCCCTGCTCGATCTCCTCGACGTCGCCGGTCGCCATCCCGACGCGGATCGCGAAGCCGCTGGTGCCCGAGACGCGCTCGACAAGGTCCACGCCGGCGCGCACGGCGTCCGTCGCCGAGTCGAAGAGCACCATGAACGAGTCGCCGAGGGTCTTCACCACCCGCCCGCCATGGCGCGTGAGCACGGGCGCCACGGTCTGCTCGTGCGCCGCGATCAGGTTTCGCAGCCCCTCGCGGTCGGTCCTCTCCACGGAGGCCGTGTAGTTGGCCATGTCCGTGAAGACGACGGTACGGGTACGAGTGGGCAACCAGCCTCCTGCGGACCGAAGACTACTCCGGTCCGGGGCCGCTCGTCGAGGGGGAAGAGCGGGATGAGGCCCAGCTAGTCTTTTCCGAGGCGGGATCTGGACCGTTGCGCCCAGGGTAGATGAGCAGCTCCCCGGTGCCACCTTCGACGGCGCCCGCGGAGCGCACGGCGTGATTGACAGCGTGTCAAGACCCCGCCGAGCCAGAGCGACCCGTTTGACAGCTTGTCGCGCACGAGGCCGAAGATGGGCTCGAGCGGCGCCCTGTGCGCCCGGCACGGAACTTGCTACATGGGTCTCCCCAGGAAACTCACGGAGCCCCTGATGGCGAAGCTCGACCGGCGCTGGCTGCTCGCGGCCCTCCTTGGAGGGGCGGGTGGCGTCGGCTGGCTGGCGGCACTTCTCGTGGACCAGGGCGTGGCCCAGTGGCTTACGCTCCCAGAGGATGCCGAGCTGGCTGACCTCGAGGGCGGCGCCGCCGCCACCGCCAGTGCGGCGGAGAACCCCGAGGCCCCCTCCCCCGACCCCGGTCCCGGCCAGGACGGCGATCCTGGTGAGGACATGCCTCCTCGCGACTTCGGCGACGCGAACGGCTTCGGCAACAGGCTGTCCAAGGAGCAGTGGGTCGAGCCGATCGTCCGCCGCAACATCTTCGACTCCTCGAAGGTAGGCCAGGATCCGGTCAACTCCGGCGAGGTCGACGGCGAGGGTCGCCGCAGCGATCTGAAGGTCGTGCTGCTGGCCACCATCGTCGCCTTCCCGGAGATCTACAGCTCCGCCCTGATCGCCGACGAGGACGGCAGCAAGTCGCAGGGCTACGGCGTGGGCGACGAGCTCGCGGGCGAGGCCACCATCTTCCGCATCGAGCAGAAGAAGGTGTTCATCCGCCGAAACGACGGCGCGCTGGAGTACCTGGACATGGAGTCCGGCGGCGCGAGGAGCTCGGGCGACTCGGGCGACGGCGGGGAGGGCGGCGTCTCGAAGTCGGAGGACAACAAGTTCACCGTCGAGCGCTCCCTGGTCGAGCAGGCCCTGGCGAACCCCGAGTCCCTGGCGGGCCAGGTGCGGGTCACGCCGCACAAGGGCACCGACGGCGCCGTGGACGGCTACCGCCTCTCCGGCATCCGCCGCGGCTCTGTCTTCGAGAAGCTCGGCATCAAGAACGGCGACATCATCCACACGGTCAACGGCAAGGCCCTGACGAGCACGTCAGACGCCATGAACGCCTATCAGAGCCTGCAGAACGAGAGCAGCTTCTCCTTCGAGATCACCCGCCGCAGCAAGCGGCAGACCATGGAATACCAGGTCCAGTAGCGCGAACCCGCGCTGGAGCAGTCTGGAATGCGCAAGAATCGGACCTTGAACCGGCGTTCGCCGGCCGCCCTCCCCACCCTGCGCTGGAGCCTGCTCCTGGCCGCGCTGGCCTTCGCGCCAGCCCAGGCCCAGGAGCCGAACCCTCCCCCGCGGGTGCCGCCCCCTGCCGAAGAGGAGGAGGAGGCCGCGCCGAAGTCCACCGAGACCCGGCAGCGCCCGCCCGTGGTGGCCAGCAACGCGAAGATCAGCATCGACTTCGTGGACACTCCGATCACCGATCTGGTCAAGTACATGGCCGAGATCACGGGTCGGAACTTCATCCTGGGCGACAAGCTGAGCGGGAAGGTCACGATCATCAGCCACAAGCCCGTCAGCGTGGCGGAGGCCTACGAGGCCTTCCTCTCCGCGCTGTCCATGGCCGGCTACACGACCGTCACCTCCGGGCAGGCCACCACCATCGTCTCCCTGGGCGACGCGGCCTCGAACCCGCTGCGCGTCTATGAAGGCGGCGAGATCCCCTACACGGACAATTATGTCACGCAGATCATCCAGCTCGAGAACGTCAGCGTCTCGGACATGAGCTCGGTGGTGCAGGGGCTGGCCGGCAAGAGCGCCAAGATCATCCCCTACGCCGCGACGAACACGCTCATCATCACGGACGCCGGCTCGAATATCCGGAAGATCTACCGGATCATCTCGCAGCTCGACGTGGCGAGCCCGAAGGCGAAGCTGGAGATCATCCCGCTGGCCAACGCCCAGGCGTCGGACGTCAAGAGCATCATCGAGCAGCTCTACGGCGTGACGGCGACGACCACGTCCAGCGCGAGCTCGTCGGGCACCAGCGCCTCGGATCGCGCGGCGAGCCGCAGCCGCCGTCGGCGCGAGCTGGCGGGGGACGACGCGGGCGCGGCCTCGACCGGCCCCACGGTGGCCGGCGCCGGCCAGGAGCCGAAGTTCATCGAGAAGGTGCTGGCGGACGAGCGGACCAATTCCATCATCGTCATGGCGAACGAGGAGGCCCTCACCGCCATCAAGACCTTGATCGGCCAGCTCGACGTGGACGTGGACCCCACCAGCCGCGCGCAGATCCACGTCATCTACCTGGAGCACGCCAAGAGCGAGGACGTGGCCCAGGTGCTCTCGCAGCTCTCGGAGGGCGGCTCGAGCAGCTCGTCCAGCCGCACGCAGTCCACGCGCAACCAGGCGAACACCCGCGGCGGCCAGCGCGCCGGGGCCCAGGGCGGGGCGGCAGGCGGGGCGCAGGGCGGCGGCGAGGAGGGCGGGCCCTTCGGCACGGGCACCAGCGCGGTCGCGGCCTTCGACTCCGGCGTGCGCATCACCAGCGACGAGAACACCAACTCGCTCGTGATCATCGCCACGCCCGACCAGTTCGCGATCCTGAAGCAGGTCATCGACAAGCTGGACATCCGGCGCAAGCAGGTCGTCATCGACGCGGTCATCCTGGAGATGGCGACCAGCGAGTCCTTCGACGCCGGCCTGGGCCTGCACCTCGGGCTGCCCGACGCCAGCGGCGGCTTCTCCGTCGCCTCGGCCCAGCTCGGCGCCAGCTCGCTCGGGCTGTCCACGGACCAGCTCACCGGCATGGCGCTCGGCGTCTACGGCGCCGCCATCGACGTGCCCTTCCTCGACCCGACCAGCGGCTCGCTGTCCACGATCTCCGTGCCGGCCTTCGGCATCGTCCTCCAGGCGCTGCAGAACACCGCGGCGGTGGACATCGTCAGCGCGCCCTCGCTGATGACGATGGACAACGAGGAGGCGAAGATCGTCGTCGGCCGCAACATCCCCTTCCCGTCCTCGGCGTCGTACAGCCAGGTCAGCAACACGCCGACCATCTCGTACACCCGCGAGGACGTGGCGCTGACCTTGAAGGTCACGCCGCAGATCAACGAGTCGAACTACGTGACGCTGGAGGTCTTCCAGGAGGTCACGGAGGTCGAGGACAACTCGCTGGGCCTGGACCCGAGCACCGCCGGCTTCGTCACCTCGAAGCGCTCGGCGGAGACGACCGTGGTGGTGCGGGACAACCAGACCGTCGTGATCGGCGGCCTGATCGGCGCGACGGAGACCGAGTCGCACTCCAAGGTGCCCATCCTCGGGGATCTGCCGCTCATCGGCCGCCTCTTCCGCAGCAAGGGCGTGGAGAACCGGAAGACCAACCTGCTCATCTACCTGACCCCGCACGTCATCAGCGAGCCGGAGGATCTGGAGGAGGTCTACCGGGTCAAGGTGATGCAGCGCGAGGAGTTCATCCGTCGCTTCTACGGCCGCAGCCGCGAGGAGCAGGAGGCCGCGCTCGCCTCGCTGCTGCAGTACAGCTACAACCAGATCGATCAGCCGAGCCCGTACCGCACCAAGGCCGACGCGAGCACGAACGTCACGACGATCTCGTCGGACGAGGAGGCGCCCGCCGGCCCCACCGAGCCGGCCACGCCCGAGGTCATCCCGCTCGAGGACGACAACCCGCCGGACGCGGACCTGCCGGCCCTCGACCAGGACGAGGAGTAGCCGTCGTGGGTATTCGCCGCCCCGCTCTCGAAGAGCTGATCGTCCGCAAGGGCGCCGATCCGGCGCGCGTGTCCGAGGCCCGCGTGGCCGCCGATCGCACCGGGACGGACTTCTCCGAGGCGCTCGCCCGCGCCGAGGGCGTCGATGGTCGCATCCTGGCGCGCTCGCTGGGCGAGATCACCGGGCTGCCCACGATGGACGCGGTGGACGTGGACGCGATCAACTCGGAGCTGGTGCAGCGCCTGCCGCTGGGGCTGGCCCGCGAGCAGGGGGTTCTGCCCCTCTGGGACCGCCTGGGCACGGTGGAGGTGGCGATCGCCAACCCGCGCAGCCTGGCGGCGGTGGACGATCTGCGCCTGCTCTTCCGCAGGCCGATCCGCCCGATCCTGGTGGCGCCCGCGGTGCTGCGCGACGCGACGAACCGGGCCTACGACAAGGCGGCCCGCTCGGCCAGCGCGGTGATGAGCGAGATCAAGGAGGATCAGGACGAGGAGCTCAACGCCGACCTGAACCTCGGCGACGATCTGCTGGACGACCCGAACCAGGCGCCGATCATCCGCTTCGTGAACACGCTGCTCACCCAGGCGATCAAGGACCGGGCCAGCGACATTCACATCGAGCCCTTCGAGAAGGAGCTGAACGTCCGCTTCCGGGTGGACGGCGTGCTCTACGAGATCGTCAAGCCGCCCCCGCGCCTTCAGGCCAGCATCGTCAGCCGCGTGAAGATCATGGCGGGCCTGAACATCGCCGAGAAGCGCATCCCTCAGGACGGCCGCATCCGCACCCGCATGGCGGGCCGCGAGATCGACGTGCGCGTCAGCACCCTCCCCGTGCGCCACGGCGAGCGGGTGGTCATGCGCCTCCTGGAGAAGGGCACGGTCTTCAACCTGGAGAAGGTGGGCATGGCCGGCGAGACCCTGCACGGGTTCCGCAAGCTGATCCGCCTGCCGCACGGCATCCTCCTGGTCAGCGGGCCGACGGGCTCTGGTAAAACAACAACGTTGTACTCAGGTCTGTCCGAGATCAATTCACCGGATAAGAATATCCTCACGATCGAGGACCCGATCGAGTACGAGCTGAAGGGCATCGGCCAGACGCAGGTCAACCCGAAGATCGACCTGACCTTCGCCAGCGCCCTGCGCGCCCACCTCCGCCAGGATCCGGACGTCATCCTGGTCGGCGAGATCCGCGACAAGGAGACGGCGGACAACGCCGTGCAGGCCTCGCTGACCGGTCACCTCGTCTTCTCCACCATCCACACGAACGACGCCCCCGGCGCGTTCACGCGGCTGGTGGACATGGGCGTGGAGCCCTTCCTGGTGGCGAGCTCGCTCATCGCGATCCTCGCCCAGCGCCTCGTGCGCAAGCTCTGCCAGGACTGCAAGGAGGCGTACACGCCCTCGCCGGAGGAGGTCAAGGATCTCAACCTCGACCCGAAGACCTTCCGCGGCCTGCTCTACCGGCCGAAGGGCTGCCCCAACTGCCTGGGCAAGGGCTATCGGGGTCGAATGGGCATCTTCGAGCTGCTGGTGGTCGACGACGAGGTGCGCGCCCTGGTCACGAGCGGCGCGGACTCCGGCACGATCAAGCGCAAGGCGATCGAGAACGGGATGCGCACGCTGCGTGAAGATGGAATTCGCAACGCGCTTCTTGGGGTGACCTCGCTGGACGAGGTCATGCGCGTGACCCAGGAAGACGTCATCGAGCTGGACTGACCAATGGCCGCCTTCGAATACAAGGGCATGGACGCCAAGGGAGCCGCGATCTCCGGGATCGTGGACGCGGACTCGCCCAAGGGCGCCCGCGGGAAGCTGCGCAAGCAGGGCATCTTCCCGACCGAGGTGTGGGAGCAGAAGGCGGGCAAGGCCACGCGCGGCGAGGGCCTCAGCGTCAGCGTGGACTTCAGCCGCTTCTTCCAGCGGGTCAAGGCGTCCGACCTCGCCGAGATGACCAGCCAGCTCTCCACGCTGGTCGGCGCGGGCATCCAGATGGTCGAGGCGCTGACGGCGCTGATCGACCAGACGGAGAACCCGGCCTTGAAGCTCATCCTGGTCGAGGTTCGCGAGAAGGTGAACCAGGGCAGCACGCTGGCCGAGGCGCTGCGCGGGCACCCCAAGGTCTTTGGTGATCTCTACGTGAACATGGTCGCCGCGGGCGAGCAGTCGGGCGCCCTGGACATCGTGCTGCAGCGCCTGACCGAGTACACAGAGGCCAGCGTCCGCCTGCGCCAGAAGCTGGTGGGCTCGCTGACCTACCCGGTCCTGATGGGCATGGTCGGCGGCGGCATCGTGCTCGGCCTCCTCGTGGGCGTCATCCCGCGGGTCAAGCGCATCTTCGACTCCTTCGACGCCGCGCTGCCGCTGATCACCCGCGTCCTCCTGGGCATCTCGGACTTCGTCGTCGCCTGGTGGTGGCTGCTGTTCCTGATGGCCGCCGGCCTGGTCTGGTACCTGCGGCGCTGGGTGCAGACGCCCGCCGGTCGCAACCGCTGGCACCACCTGAAGCTGCGCCTGCCCATCTTCGGCCGCATCAACCGTCTGGTCGCCGTCAGCCGCTTCTCGCGCACGATGGCCACCCTGCTCAGCTCGGGCGTGCCCATCCTCACCGCGCTGGGCATCGTGAAGAACGTCGTCGAGAACGACGTCATCGCCGAGGCGGTCGCCAACGCCGGCCGCAACATCTCCGAGGGACAGTCCATCGCCGAGCCGCTGCGCCAGTCCGGGCAGTTCCCGCCGATGGTGACCCACATGATCGCCGTCGGCGAGAAGACGGGCGATCTCGAGCCCATGCTGGCCAAGGTGGCCGACGCCTACGACCAGCAGGTCGAGACCATCCTCGGCACGCTGACCAGCCTGCTCGAGCCGATCATCATCCTCTTCATGGGCGGCGTGGTCCTGCTCGTCGCGCTGGCCATCCTCCTTCCCATGCTCAACCTCTCCGCAATCGCCAAATGAAGGAGATTCCCGTGATCACCTCCACTCAGACCCTTCGTCAGGCCCTGCGCCAGGCCCTGCGCCAGGCCCATCGCGCTCGTCGCGCCCGTCGCGGCATGACCCTGGTCGAGATCATGGTCGTCATCGCCATCATCGGCATCCTGATGACGGTCATCGGCGGTCAGGTCATCGGCTACCTGGACGACGCCAACGTCGAGGCCACCAAGATCCAGATTCAGCAGGTGGAGAGCGGGCTCACCGTGTACGCGGCGAAGAACCGCGGCAAGTACCCGACCACCAGCGACGGCCTGCAGGCCGCCGCCAAGTACTTCAAGAACGGCGAGGTCCCGCTGGACAGCTGGGGCAACGAGTTCCAGTACTTCTCCCCCGGCACCAACGGCGACCACGACTACGAGATCGTCAGCCTTGGCAAGGACGGCCAGGAGGGCGGCAACGACTCGGACGCCGACATCAAGAGCTGGGAGCTGCGCGCCGGCTCCACCAAGGCTGAGTAGCGATCATGCCCACGAATCTCCACCACCACTATGAGTCCAGGAGGGGGATGACCCTCGTGGAGATCATGGTCGTGATCGCGATCATCGCGGTCGTGGTGGGGATCGCCGTGCCCAGCCTGAGCGCCGCCTTCGACCTGCAGAAGCGCGAGGCCGCCAGCACCCTGGCGCGCAACTACACCTCGCTGCTGGAGGAGGCCGCGCTGCGAAACGTCAGCTTCCGCGTCGTCTACTACCTGGACCGCAACGCCTGGCAGGTGGAGGTCGGCGACCCGACCACGCTGGTCTTCGACACGCCAGAGAAGCGGGAGGCCTTCGAGCAGCAGCAGAAAGACGACATGAAGCGCTACACCCAGCGCGAGCTGGAGGAGGGCAAGGCCGCCGAGCTGGAGGAGAAGTCCGGGCGCTTCCAGGGCCTGGACGCGTCTGTCTTCCAGACCGCCCAGGAGCTGCCCTCCGGCACGCGCTTCGACTTCGTCTACACGCCGCAGTACGGCCCGGACGGCCTGCGCCCCAGCGAGGAGCCGCCCGAGGACCCGGAAGACGAGGCCATCGCCTACACCTACATCTTCCCGAACGGCACCGCGGAGCACACCGTCGTGCGCATCGTGGACGCCGAGGACCCCGAGGATGGCTACACCATCGAGGTGGAGCCGATCAACGGCCGCGTCACCCTGAAGACCGAGCTCGTGGACCCGCGCCAGACCTTCGCCTGGCTGCCCGAAGAAGGGCCGGAGCTGCAATGAGCCGACGCGCGTTTACCCTGCTCGAGGTCATCATCGCCCTGGCGATCCTCGCCGTCGGGCTGACCGTGCTGGTGAGCAGCCAGGCCAGCGCCGTGATGATGACGAACGAGACCGACCGCATCCGCGTCGCCACGCTGCTGGCGCACGAGAAGATGAACGAGGCCATGCTGCGCGTCGAGGCCGAGGGCTTCAGCGCGCAGGACATCGAGGAGGAAGGCGACTTCTCCGGCTTCGGCGAAGAGGACTTCCGCGGCGACCAGTCCGGCGACATGGACGTGGCCGACGCCTACGAGGACTTCAAGTGGGCCTACACCATCCGTGAGATCGAGCTGGACCTGCCCGATCTCGGCGGCGCCGTCGATACGCTGGGGGGCTCCGGCTATTTCCCCAACGCCGCCGAGCAGAACGCGACGCCCAGCCTCGACGAGTCGATGATCTCCAGCTTCCTCTCCCCGGACATGATCGCCAGCCAGCTCTCGCCCTACCTGCGCGAGGTGCGCGTGCTGGTGTGGTGGGGAGAGAACGAGGACGAGACCGACCAGATCGAGCTGCTCACCCACGCGATCAACCCCTCGGGGCAGATCGCGGACGCCGAGAACGCCGAGGAGGAGCAGTGAGCGCCCGCCGGCCAGCCCCGCGCCGCGGCTTCACCCTGATCGAGGTCATGGTTGCCCTCGTGATCATGGGCGTGATCGCCGGGCTCACCTGGGGCGCGCTCTCCGGGTCGCTGGAGACGCGCGACTACCTGGACGAGCAGGACGAGCTGGACCGCTCGGCGCGCATCGCCCTGAGCCGTCTGCAACGTGAGCTTTCGCTCGCGTTTCTCACGACGAACACCAGCGCCACCAACGCCTACCAGACCGTCTTCGTGGCCAAGGACGCCGACGGCGCCGATCAGGTCTGGTTCTCCACCCTCGCCCACCGCCGCACCATCCGCGACAGCCGCGAGTGCGACCAGGCCGAGGTCACGCTGTGGACCGAGGACGACCCCGACGGCGAGAGCGGCGACCTCGTGCTGCTGCACCGCGAGAGCGAGCGCATCGACGAGGAGCCGGACAAGGGCGGCGTAGTGCTGCCGCTGGCCACCAGCGTCGCCAGCTTCGACCTGCGCTATCTCGACCCCACCACCGGCGAGTGGCGGGACGAGTGGGACACGGAGGGCTCCGAGACCACCGACCGCCTCCCCCGCGCGGTGGAGATCAAGCTGGTCCTGCGCGGCCCGGACCCCGATGTCGAGGACGCCACGGTCGAGCGCCCCTACCTGACCACCGTCCTCGTCGAGCGCGCCACGCGCCTGCAGAAGAGCCTGCTGAGCGGAGACCAGGGCTTCGAGGGGCTCAAGCTATGAGCGCCCTCCGCCGCTTCTGGGAGGCCCTCACCCGTCCGCGCGCGCTCGGTCGGGGCGGTCGCGCGCGCCGCAGCCGCGGCGGCATCGCCCTGCTCGTGGTCATCACGACCATGCTCGTGCTGACGATCGTGGTCAGCGAGCTCAGCTATGGCTCCACCGTGCGCCTGCTGGTCGCCAGCCACAACCGCGACCGCGTCCAGGCCACCTGGCTCGCCCGCTCCGGCGTGAACCTCTACCGCCTGCTGCTCATGGCCAGCCGCCAGCTCGAGAAGCAGATGGCGAACATCGACGCCAGCATGCTCGGGATGCCGGAGGGCACGGACCTCGGCGCCATCCTGGGCAACGCGCTGTGGCAGATGCTGCCGACGATGAACACCGGCATCCTCCGCATGATCTTCACGAGCGGCGGTGACGCCTCGGACGTCGAGGAGGAGGACGTCGAGGCCTTCCAGACCTCGGGCCGCGTGTCGGACGAGGTGGCCGAGGAGAGCCGCACCAGCGGCCTGTTCTCCGACAAGAACTTCCTGGACTTCGAGGGTGACTTCTCCGCGACCGTCACCGACGAGGACAGCAAGATCAACGTCAACCTTCTCGCCCTGCGCAACACCGGCGAGTCGCTGCAGACCGACAGCACGGCGCTGCAGCTCTACGGGCTGCTGAGCGGGCAGGAGAACCAGGAGTTCCTGCGGGATCGGAACCTGGAGCCCTGGGATCTCGTCGCCAATCTCGCCGACTGGGTGGACGCGGACAACACGGGCTCCGGCATGCGCGGCGGCTACGAGGACAACCTCTACAACCGCCTCGACAGCCCGTACATGGCGAAGAACGCCCCCTTCGACACGATGGAAGAGATCCGGCTGGTCGAAGGCTGGCAGGACGACGTCTACGAGCGCTTCGGCTCCAGCCTGACGGTCTACGGCAAGGGCAAGGTCAACATCACGACGGCCAGCGAGGACGTGCTGGCCGGTCTGATGCGCGCCTACTGCCAGCCCACCCCGAACGACGCGCAGCTCGCCACCTACATGGAGCAGCTGCGCAATCAGATGATGCTGGTGTCGTTCAAGAAGGGCAAAGAATTCACGGACTTCCTCACGACCATCGGCTGCAATCCCAGCGAGGGCCTCAGCAGCGTCGTGGGGACGACCAGCCGCGTGTTCACCGTCGAGGCCACCGGGCTCGTCGGCGACAGCAGCGCGAAGATCACGACGGTGCTCGACTTCACCTCGGCGTCGAACGGCGGCAAGGTGCTCTACTGGAGAGAGGACTAGGCCATGGCACGGTTGCTGGGCATCGACCTGGGGAGCGCGAGCGTAAAGCTGGTCCTGTACGAGGGCAGCATGCGCCGCTTCCTGTTCAAGGGAGCCTGGGCGCGGCCCGTCGCGCAGGATCTGGGCACCCCGCCGACCGAGGAGGCCCGCGAGGCCGCGCTGCGCGGGCTGCTCGCCGACGTGCTGCCGACGGATCTCCCGCCGATCCTCGTGATGGGCTTCCCCACCGAGCACGCCAGCGCGCGCCTCGTCACGCTGCCGTTCTCGGATCGGGCTCAGGTGGACCGCGCGCTGCCCTACGAGGTCGAGGGCATGGTGCCCTTCGATCTCGACGACATGGTGCTGACCAGCCGCATCCTCGAGCTCAAGCCCGGCCAGAGCCGCGTGCTCGCCGTCCTCGCCGATCGCGCCGCCGTGCGCCAGGAGCTCGCCCTGCTCGAGCGGGTGGGCGTCAACCCGCGCCACCTCGTGCTGGACGCGGACCTGCTCGCTCAGTACGCCACGCGCGGGGTGCAGGCGGTGGTGGACTTCGGCCACAGCCGCACCATCATCGCCTTCTGCCAGGACGGCCAGCTCATCGGCGCGCGCGCCATCGAGCGCGGCGGCCGGGAGGCCACGGCGGCGCTGGCGCAGGCCTTCGGCCTGAGCTGGGAGGTCGCCACCGACTACAAGCACCAGCTCCCGCTGGCCGGCGCCCTCTCCGCCCTCGCCTGGGAGGAGGACGAGAGCACCAGCCCGCGCGCCGTCGAGGGTGGCGCGGCGATCCGACAGCTCGCCGCTCAGGATCCGAGCGCGCGGGACGTGGCCACGGACGGCCCGCAGGTGCTGCGCAACGCCCTCGAGCCGCTGCTGGCCGATCTGCGCGCCAGCCTCATCGCGTTCGAGGACGCGCAGTCCCTCGGCGTGGACGAGGTGCTCGTCTGCGGCGGCGGCGCCGAGCAGCAGGGCCTGGTCGAGCTGCTGCGCGCCAACCTCGGCGTCATCGTCCGGTCCCTGGTCGGCGAGGACGAGGAGCAGGATCCCCGGAAGACCGGCGCGCTGGCCCTGGCCCTCGGTCGCCGCTCCGTGCAGGGCGCTCGTGGCCACGAGCTGGATCTGCGTCAGGGAGAATTCGCCTGGAAAGGCGATATCACCGCGTATGCCGGCTACGCGCTCTATGGGGCGCTGGGCATCGCGGCGATGGTGATGTTGGGCATCGCCTTCTGGGGCTGGCAGAGCTACGCGCTCTCCCGCCAGCGCGCCGAGATCGAGGCGCAGATCGCCAGCACCGTGCTCGCGGCCTGGCCCGACGCGGCCGACCCGGAGCGGATGAAGGACCCGAGCACCGCCATCGCCATCGCCACCGAGAAGGCCACCGAGGAGCAGGCCCAGGTGGACGCGCTGAGCGGCGTGATCAGCGAGGTCCCGCCCACGCTGAACATGCTGCGGGAGATCTCGGACGGGGTCCCCGCGCCCGGCGAGGCGAAGGTGGACGTCACCGAGCTGACGATCAACGACGAGAGCATCACGCTGCGCATCGACACCGACGGCTTCGAGAGCGCGACCCAGATCGAGAACAGCCTCAAGATGCGGCCGATGTTCAGCTCCGCCCAGGGCGGAGACAGCAAGAAGGTGGGCGACATCGTGCGCTTCACCGTGACCATACCGCTCGCCGCCACGGCGCAGGGCGAGGAGGGCTGAGGCCATGGACCGACTCCGCGAGCTCTTGAGCGAGCGCCTCGAGCGCCTCCAGGACCTCCTCTCCGGACTCTCGCCGCGAGATCGTGCGCTGCTGCTCGGCATGATCGGGGTGGCCCTCGTCGGCGTCCTGATCGGCGGGGCCTGGCTGCTGAACAGCTCCCTCGCCGCGCAGCGGGACCGCCTCTCCGAGCGCGAGACCCAGCTCAACCAGGTGACGGCGCTCACGGCGGAGCATGCCGCAGCGAGCGAGCAGATCGAGGCGATCGAGGCGCGCATCCGCGAGTTCGAGGGCACCGATCTCCAGGCCTTCCTGGAGAAGGCCTGCAAGAACGCGGGCGTCAGCGACCGGCTCAACGCCGTTCGCGAGAAGTCGTCCTCGGTCCAGGGTAACCTCGAGGACAAGCAGTACACGGTGACGCTGACGAAGCTCACGCTGAGCGAGTACGCCAGCTTCCTCCACGAGGTCGAGGCGGCGGGCTACCCGTTGAAGATCCGCACCACCAAGGTCAAGCGTCGCGTCAAAGGCGAAGAGATCACCTTGGACATCGACATGGACGTCTCGGCTTTCCGTATCACGGAAGAAGCCGCGACCCAGGAGGGGTGATGAGAGCGGCGCTCAAGCTTGGACTCGGCGCGCTCGGCGCCACCTTCGTCGGCTTCCTGGTCGGCCTGCATGTCCACTTCCCCTCCGAGGCGGCCCTGGCGCGCCTGCGCTACGAGATCCAGGATCGTTCGCGCGAGGAGTGGGGCCTCACCGCGACGGATCTCGACCTGTACATGCTCACGGGCGTCTCGCTGGACGACGCGACCCTGTACAAGGTCAAGAAGAGCCGCTTCCGTCGCCGCTCCGAGGACGAGAAGCCGGCCGAGATCACCGAGTTCCTGCGGGCGGAGAGCCTGGTCGCCCGCCTGCAGCTCCTGCCCCTGCTGCGCGGCGGGACCATGGTGGACTTCGACGCCGACCTCTACGGCGGCACGCTCTCCGGAGAGGCCGGCGAGGTGGGCAACATCATGCGCTTCGCCGCGCAGGGCCGGGACATCGACCTGGCGAACATGCCCATGTCCGGGGACGACTGGAGCGCCGACCTCACCGGTCGCCTGGTCCTGGACGCCGACCTCAGCATCAACCGGGAGAGCTACAAGGAGAGCGAGGGCAGCTTCCGCATCGCCGCGCAGGAGCTCGCGCTGGTCAGCGGGGAGTTCTCCGGCTTCAAGCTGGAGCCGATGAAGTTCACCGACAGCGTGCTGGCGTTCGAGATCGACAACGGCGTCGCGAAGGTGACGGAGGGTCGCTTCGCGTCCGATCTCCTCGAGGCCACGATCACGGGCGACATCACGCTGAACAAGGACTTCAAGCGCTGGCGCCTGCGGCTGAACGTGGTCGTGACCTTGAACGAGGCGCTGGACAAGCTGGCGCGCTTCGCGCCGGCGATGTCCGACGCGCGGGCCGAGGACGGCGCCTACCACTTCATCATGGCGGGGACGCCTGGGCTGGCCCGCCTGCGGCCGGATCGCCTGGGCGCCAAGGGTGGCGCGGGGCCAGGGATCGCCGGTCCAGGCGCCTTCGGTGGGCCGGAGCGCGGGCAGAACGGGATGCCCGGACCGGGTGACGAGCCGATGGGCCCGGAGATGATGGACGAGGGTCCGACGTCCAACGAAGAGCTCACGGCCGACGAGCGTCGACAGCGCCGGCTGGAGCGCATCCGCAAGGCGCGCGAGCGGCGCAAGCAGCGCGACGCCGAGCAGGGCGAGGGCGAAGAGGAGGGGATGCCGGAGCGTGGACCGGGCCGTATGCCGCCCTTCCAGCGCGGAGGCCCGATGGGCGAGCCGATGGAGCAGGGCCAGGGCGGCCAGGGCTGGGAAGACGAGGGCATGAACCCGAACGACGAGTACCCGCAGAACCCGATGGACGACGAGGGCCCGCCGAACGACGAGGGCGATCTCCCCCCCGAATAGGATCGCGGCAGGATCGCGGCAGGATCGCGGCAGGATCGCGGGGAGCTCAGCCGCTCAGGCTCCGGCGGACATCCTCGACCGGAGCTTGCGCGCGAGGCCCGCCGCCGCGGCGTTGTCCGGGCTCGCGCGCACCGCCCGCTCCGCGCGCGGGAGCGCCGCCGCGTACTCGCGCATCCGGTAGAGCAGCTCGGCCAGATAATACTGGCCCTCCCCGTTCTGGGCGTCGAACTGCTCGGCCAGCATGAGCAGCTCGCGCGCCTCCTGCGCGCGGGTCTCCGCGGGGCGCGCGCCGCTGTGCAGCCGTGCCCAGGCCAGGTTCGCCAGCACCCCGGGGTGATCGGACTTGATGTGGCGCGCCCGGGAGAGCACGCGGTCGGCCTGCTCCCACTCGCGACGGCCGATGAGCTCCCGCCCCAGCGTGAGCAGCCGCTCCTCGTCCATCACCGCGGCCGCCGCCGCCGCGCGCGCCTTGCCGAAGGTCCGCGCCGCCTCCTCCACCCGCTCCAGGATCTGCGCGGCCAGCTCGCGCGCCTCGGCGGGCAGCCCACCGTCGGCGACCATCGCCGAGTAGCGCGCCCGCATGCGGGCCGCGGCCTCCTGCACCCGCTCCGAGGAGGCGTCGGCGGGCCCCCCCAGCACCACCGCCGGCGAGGCGGCGCCCAGGTTGTCCGCCTCCCGCGAGAGACGGTTGAGGACCAGGCGGATCTGCGCCCGCGCGTGCGTCGCCTCGCCCGACGAGCCCGTCTGCGTCAGGCGGGAGGCCGTGGCGCGCGGGATCTGCGAGGTCAGGGCCTCCCCCAGCCGCGGGCGTGGCGTCGCCCCGGTGAGGGGGGTATGAGAAGACATTGACGTGGCCTGACTGGCGCCAGGGCCGCGGGCGGACGCGCCGCGCATGTCCGTCCGCGAGTCCAGGGTCGGGCTGTGCGGTCGCGGCGGGACCGCGGGGCGCGCGGTGCTGCGGCTGCCATCGCTCGTGGCGGTCACGGGCGAACGTGGCACCCGATCCGCCCCGAGGCTGGCCACGCCCGAGGCGCCCGACACGCCCGACACGCCCGACGTGTAGGACGGAGGCCGCTCTTGCGTCGGCTCCGGCCGCCGGGAAGGCGCGGCGATGGGGGTCTGCAAGGTCACGAGGCGCAGCTGCACCAGGGCGAAGAGCTCCGCCGAGACCAGACCGACATCGACGCTCTCTCGGGCGGCGACCTCTCCCAGGGGCTGATGGCCGTCGGCGAGGGCGAGGACGCGCCGCGTCAGCGCGTGGAGCGGGAGAT
The DNA here is from genome assembly GCA_964556105.1 of uncultured Enterobacterales bacterium. GTDB lineage: Bacteria > Myxococcota_A > UBA796 > UBA796 > CAZKWG01 > CAZKWG01. The sequence goes on from CAZKWG010000023.1 coordinate 19,250, forward strand.
GAGCCGCCGCCGCGGTCCCGGGGGTGCGGGTGAGCGCCTGGAAGCGGTTCTCCGCCACGAAGCTGCGCTGCGTCGGATCGTAGACCGCTCTCCAGAGGAGCTGCCCCAGGCCCTCCCAGTCGCCGGGGGCCAGGATCTCCACCGCCTCGAAGGTCAGCTCGCCGCCGCCCAGGCCCGCCTCGATGATCCCCCGGCTCTCCTCGTCCGCCGGGCCGCCGCCGTTCAGGCTCGCCCAGCCGTCCCGGCCTGACGGGCTGCCGTTCAGGCAGAGCGTCCCCACCGCGCGCGTCAGCCAGAGGCGCGCGACGAGGCGCACGTTGTTCAGATCCAGCGGTCCACGCGCCAGCGCCGCGGAGGGCGTCGAGCTGGCGACAGGGCGGGCGGGTCGCGACGCCAGGGTCGGGCTCGCCTGCCGCTCTGGCAGCACGGTCGTGGGGGGCGGCGCGCGCGCCGGACGCGGCGCGGAGGGCGGCGCGCGCTGCGGGCCCCGGATGAGCCCGCGCAGCCGCTCCGTCAGCTCCGCCTCCTCGAACTTCTTCTGGAGGAAGTCCGCGCGCGCGAAGGCGGACATCGCCGTGGTCAGCTCGGGGTCGTCGGCGCTGTGGAAGGCGCTCAGCAGCAGCGCCACGGCCGCGCCCGCCTGCCCGCGCGCGCCCTTCAAGAAGGCGCCACCCTCTGAATTCCCGGGTTCTATCGCGCAGATGATGAGATCGGCCGGCCGCGATCGCAGCACCGCGAGCGCCTGATCGGCGTTCGCCAGCGCGAAGACCTCATGGCCCTCGGGCTCCAGACATCGGCGAACCAGCGCCCGGATCTTTGGATCGGGCTCCAACAAGAGCACACGCACGCGCTTCTCCACGCCCAGAGCTGAAGCTGGGAGGCTGCCTTGCAGAGCCGCCGCGATAACGAGATACAGCATAGCATAACGTGGCGGCGAGGAGACCTTCAGCTTGACTTCAGCCGATATCGGCACAGTGAACCTTTCCTGCCTCATCCAAGCCGCTGAGGGGCTGAACGGGCTCGCGGTTCTCGACCTCGGGAAGCGCTGGACGGTGGTGACCTGGGGCAGCGGCGAGGCGCTGCCGCCCAGCCCCGACTGGCGCGACGCCGCGCGCGCACTGCTCCGTCCGGTGTCGGCGCGCCCCGATCTCCCGTTCAGCGGCGGCCTCGTCGGCTGGATCGGCTATGAGGCGGGCGCCACGCTCGAGCGGATGCCCGCCCCGCGATCCCCTGCGCCGCTGCCCGCGCTCTGCCTCTGGCGCGCCGACGGGGCGCTGTGCTGGGATCGCCTGGAGGACCGCTGGACGCTGGGCGGCGCTCCCACCTTCTGCGCCGAGGCCGAGGCGCTGCTGCAGCGGGCCTCCCGGCTCCCCTCCCCTGCCCCGCTCCTCCCATCGGACCAGATCTGGGAGGACTGGCCGCGCGAGCCGACCCGCGTCCGCTACGAGCAGAGCGTGCGCGCCGTGCTCGAGCACATCCGGGCCGGCGACGTCTACCAGGTCAACATCGCCTGGGAGCAGGCCGGGCTCCCGCTCGCGGACCCGATCGCCGTCTGGCTCGCGCTGCGCGCCGCCAACCCGGCTCGCCGCAACGCGCTCCTCCGTCGAGACGGCGCCACCGTGATCTGCAACTCGCCCGAGCTCTACCTGGCCGTGCGGCGCCGCGGCGCGCGGCTCGTCGCCCGGAGCGTCCCCATCAAGGGCACCGCCGACGCCAGGCAGGGCGAGGCCGCGCGCGCCGCCCTGCGCGAGAGCGCGAAGGAGCGCGCCGAGCTGACGATGATCGTCGACCTCGTGCGCAACGATCTCGGTCGCGTGGCGGCCACCGGCGGAGTCCAGGCCGGGAGACGCCGCGTGGTCCGCTGCGGGGACCTCTGGCACGCTGAGCAGCAGGTGCGCGCCCTCCTGCGGCGCGATGTGGACGCCCTGGACGCCATCGCCGCCTCCTTCCCGCCGGGCAGCGTCACGGGCGCGCCCAAGGTGGAGGCCATGAAGATCATCCACGCGCTGGAGCCCGGCCCCCGCGGCCTGTACACCGGCGCCATCGGCTTTCTCGCCGACGGCGGGGAGGCGCACCTCAACGTCGCCATCCGCACCGCCACCGTCCTGGACGGCCACGCGCGCTTCCACGTCGGGGCGGGCCTGGTCGCCGACTCGGATCCCGCCCGAGAGTGGGCGGAGACCCTGGCCAAGGGGCGCTCGTTGGCCCGCTGGCTGTCCGCCCGGCCCGAACCTGAAGGAGCGCGCGAATGAACCCCATCCTCCCCCGCGGACTCTACGGCATCGCCGACGCGGGCTTCGGCGACCCGGTCGCGCTCGGTCTGGCGCTCGCCGCCGCCGGTGTCAAGACCGTACAGCTCCGCGCCAAAGGCTGGGCTGAGGCGGATCTCCTCGCCGCGGCCACCGCGCTCCTGCCTGCGCTGCGCGCCCAGGGCGCCCTGCTCATCGTCAACGACAGCCTGGCCGTCGCCGCCGCCGTCGGCGCGGACGGCCTTCACCTCGGCCAGGAAGATCCTCCCTGGGACCTTCGCGAGGCCCGCGCCGCCCTGCCGTCCGGCTGCCTGATCGGCCGCAGCACGCGCACGCTGGAGCAGGTCGAGGCCGCCCAGGACGCCGACTATCTCGGCTTCGGCCCCGTCTACGCGACCCAGACCCGCCGCCACTCCCCGCCCCCGCGCGGTCCGGCCCTGCTCGGCGAGGCCGTCGCGCGCTCCCGCCGCCCCGTGGTCGCCATCGGCGGCATCACCGCGGAGGGACTGCCCGCGGTCAAGGCCGCTGGAGCCCACGGCTGGGCCGTCATCGGGGCCCTGCTCAGCGCGCCCGACCTGCCCGAGGCCGTCTCCCGGCTGCGCTGAAGATCCTGCCGCCCTGGCGGGTTCCCTCCGTGGAACAGCCCGCGTGCGCGGGGAACTGCGAACAATTGTGCGCACTCGCCTTCCCAGCGAACCCTAGAATGGAGTAGAATGCTGCTGTTGACGCGTCTACATCGCTGACGATCTTCGTGGCCCCCCCGCTGACCTCCTGCTGACCTTCCTGCGGTCGCCTCTGCGGTCGCTCTGCTGACGCTCCCGCACCTTCAGGTACGCCCATGCCACACTTCCTCGTCCTGCTGCTCGCGCTCTCGTCCGTCGCCTCCGCCGCCAAGGGTGGAGGTCGGAACAAGACCAGCCCGACCGCCAGCCAGGCCCAGACGCCCGCCGAGGGCTCGATCTGGGACATCATCGAGTCCAGCGACAACGCCGACGAAGGGCAGGTCGCGCCCTCCCCCGATGTCCAGGGTGAGCCCACCCCCGGCGAGGCGCCCGCCGACCCCGCGGAGGCCGAGGCCTTCCCGCAGCCCGCCGAGGGCTCGCTGTGGAGCTACATCGAAGGCGGAGATCTCGCCCCGGAGCCGGCCTCTGAGGAGGAGCTCCAGGAGAGCGACGAGCTGGCCGAGGCCCGCCGGATGGAGGAGTCCTTCCTCACCCGCGTGCGTGTGAACCCCCCTGTGGAGTTCTACAAGGACCCGGTCCAGGCGCTCGAGCACGACCCGCTGCACCTGGACAAGGTGGACCTGGCCGAATTCGACATCCCCATCGACATCAACGCCGACGTCATCCGCTGGATGAACTACTTCACCGGCAAGGGCCGCAAGTACTACTCCCGCTGGATGGCCCGCTCGACCACCTTCCGCCCGATGATGTACGACAAGCTGCGCGCCGCCGGTCTGCCCGAGGACCTCGTCTTCCTCTCGATGATCGAGAGCGGCTACAGCACCAGCGCCTACTCCAGCGCCGCCGCCGCCGGCCTCTGGCAGTTCATCCCCTCCACCGGCAAGATGTACGATCTGCGCGTGGACAGCTGGATCGACGAGCGCCGCGACCCGGAGTCCTCCACCGACGCCGCGATCGCCTTCCTGGGCGACCTGCACAAGCAGCTCGGCGACTGGCGCCTGGTCTGGGCGGCCTACAACGGCGGCCCAGGGCGCGTGACCCGCGGCATCTCCCGCCACGGCACCCGGGACTTCTGGAAGCTCGTCGAGCGCAACGCGTTCGCGTCGGAGACCGACAACTACGTCCCGAAGATCATGGCCGCCGCCATCATCGGCAAGCACCCCGAGCGCTATGGCTTCACCGGCATCGACTTCCAGGCGCCGCTCGACCGCGACACCATCCGGGTCGAGGAGGGCATGTTCGGCCTCGACGTCCTGGCCGAGGCGGCCGGCGTCAGCGTCGAGGAGCTGCGCAACCTCAACCCGCACATCCGTCAGATGGCGATCCCGCCCGAGGGCACCTTCATCCACGTCCCGCGGGGCAAGGGTGATCGCTTCGCCGCCAACGTCGCGGCCATCCCGCCGGAGAAGCGGCTGACCTTCCGCGAGCACAAGGTGGGCCGCGGCGAGACGCTGGGCACCATCGCGAAGCACTACGGCGTGAGCGTCTCCGACCTTCAGGCGGCCAACCACATCAAGAACGCGAACCTGATCAGCGTGGGCCAGAAGCTGGTGATCCCGGGAGCGGGCACCTCGGCTCAGGCCCTGGCCAGCGCCAACGCGCCCAAGGCCGAGGCCGCCCCCGAGGCGTCGAGCGAGCCGAAGACGGTCAGCAAGAGCGCGACGGCCAGCAAGAGCAGCACCGCGAGCAAGAGCAGCTCGAAGGCGCTGGTCAACTCCGCGGGGTCGGGCAGCGCGCCCCCGAAGACCAGCCTGAGCTGGCACACCATCCAGCGCGGCGAGACCCTCAGCAGCATCGCGACCAGGAACGGCGTGAGCGCCGCTGACCTCATGCGCTGGAACGGCATCAGCAACGCCAACCACATCCAGGCGGGCCAGAAGCTCAAGGTCTACACGCCCAACAGCGCCTGGACCACGCACACCGTGCGCTCCGGCGAGACCCTCTCCAGCATCGCCACCCGCTATGGCTGCACGGTCGCCGAGCTCCAGTCCTGGAACAAGATCTCCGGCTCGCGGATCAACGCGGGTCAGAAGCTGAAGATCCGGGAGCGCTAGGTGTTGACCGTCGAGGAGGCGCTGCAGCGCTGCCTGCAGGCCGCGCGACCCGTCATCCGCGAAGAGGTGCCGCTGGAGGCCGCTTACGGACGGGTGCTGGCCGCGGACATCCACGCGCAGCACCCGCTGCCGGCCTGGGACAACAGCGCCATGGACGGCTTCGCCGTGCGCAGCGCCGACCTGCACGAGGGCGTGGTCCTCCCGGTGCTGGAGACGATCCTGGCCGGCAGAGTGGGTCAGGTGCACCTGACCCCGGGCACCGCGAGCCGCATCATGACCGGCGCCCCGCAGCCCAGGGGAGCCCACGCCCTCGTGATCCGCGAGGACAGCGAGGCGCTGGGCCCCGATGCGGACGGCCTGGAGC
>CAZKWG010000024.1:0-23993 GCA_964556105.1 uncultured Enterobacterales bacterium
GCGACGAGGAGGTGGACGAGGTGGGCGCCACGGGCGGCCTCTCGGCCCACCCCGACGCGGACGGCGACGGCTACGGCGACCCCGACATCTCGGTGATCGTCTGCGAGTTCGGCGAGGGCTACGTCTCGAACCAGGCCGATTGCGACGACACCGACGCGGAGATCGAGCCGGCCGCGACCGAGATCTGCGACGACAAGGACAACAACTGCGACGGCGTCACCGACGACGACGCGGTCGATATGGACATCTACTATCTCGACGAGGACGGCGACGGCTACGGCCTCGAGGACAGCACGGTCTACGCCTGCGACACGCCCGACGGCTACGGGACGCGCAGCGGCGACTGCGACGACAGCGACCGCCGCGTCAGCCCGGGCTCGGACGAGCGCTGCGACGACGAGGACAACGACTGCAACGGCGAGATCGACGACGATCCGGTAGACGCCGACGACTGGTACCTGGACACGGACGGCGACGGCTATGGCGAGAACGGCACCTCCGTGACGCAGTGCGACGCCCCCAGCGACGAGCACGTCGTCCTGGGCGGCGACTGCGACGAGGAGGACCCGGACGTCAACCCCGGCGTCAGCGAGACCTGGTACGACGGCCTCGACTCCGACTGCGCCGGCGACAGCGACTATGACCAGGACGCCGACGGCTACGTGCTGGCCGGGCTCGAGGACCCGGACGCCCCGACCTATGACCCCGGGACCGACGAGATCATCGACGACGGCTCGGCGACCGAGGAGGGCGACTGCGACGACGAGGACGCCCGCATCAGCCCGGAGGGCCGCGAGCGCTGCAACGACGTGGACGACGACTGCGACGGCGAGGTGGACGACGATCCCACCGACGCGCGCCGCTACTACACCGACGCCGACGGCGACGGCTACGGCGACGACGCCACCGAGATCGTCACCTGCGACACCGAGAGCGGCTACGTGCGCACCGGCGGCGACTGCGACGACACGGACCCCGACGTCAGCCCCGGCGAGGAGGAGAACTGCGACACCGAGGACGGCGTCGACAACGACTGCGACGACAGCGTCGACGAGTGCGTAGAGTCGGGCTTCACCGGCTACTTCATCGTCGGGAAGTACAGCGACACCTGGGAGTGCATCAACTACTTCGAGGCCGCTGGTGTCACCGCCGAGGTGCTCTGCGACGGCTGCGACTTCAGCCTGGAGATCACGTCTACCTACCTGGAGGACGCCCTCGCCGGCAGCTACGACGAGTGCGACTGGGCCGAGCTGGAGTACTTCGAGGAGACGGACGCGTTCACCAGCACCTGGGGCTTCGCCTACGGGCCGGAGTTTTACTCCTACCCGCTGGCCTACTACTACTATGAGGCCTCCGGGGAGTGGTATCCGATGTCCTACCTCTACTACGGGTCCAGCGCGTACGGATACGACTACCTGAACTGGACCATGTTCGTGCAGTACGACTCGACGGGCCTCATCGAGGCGGGCCTCTTCTTCGGCTACCCGTACACCCTCTGAGGCGACGCGCGAAGCGACCGCGGCTCCTGGACCGCCCCCCCGCGAGGCGATAAGAGGGCTCCCCCAAGGACGGGGGAGCCTCTCCTGGAGCGCTACAGCGGGCAGGGGCACCGAAGGAGCAGGCGATGAAGGAGGACGCGATGGTCGTCGGCGTCATCGGCTCAGGGAGCATCGGGCCGGATCTGGCATACGGGTTCGTGACCGCGCTGGCGGGCACCCCGGGCGCGAAGGTCTGGCTCCACGACATCAAGCAGGAGGCGCTGGACGCGGGCGTCGCGCGCATCCGCGGCTACGTCAAGAAGGGCCTCGCCGGCGGCAAGCTGACGGCGAAGGCCGCCGCCGCCATCGAGGCCGCGCTCGTGCCCACGCTGGATATCGGCGACCTGGCCGACTGCCACTACGTGCTGGAGGCCGCCAGCGAGGATCTTCGGATCAAGCGCGCCATCCTCTCGCGCCTCGAGCAGGTGGTCCGCCCCGACTGCCTGATCGGCTTCGCCACCTCGGGCATCCCGCGGGCGCAGATCGCCAGCGAGACGAAGCACCCCGAGCGCTGCTTCGTCAACCACCCCTTCTTCCCCGCCTGGCGCTCGCTGCCCATCGAGGTCGTGCTGTCAGGCGACGAGGCGCTGGGCGCGCGGATGATCGCCACGCTGAAGCGGCTCGGCAAGGTCCCGGTGATCACGGCGGACGTCGCCTGCTTCGCCGCCGACGACATCTTCTGCAACTACATCTCCGAGGCGGTGCGCATCGTCGAGGACGGCGTCGCCACGCCAGCCCAGGTAGACCGCATCGTCAATGACGCCGTCGGCGGCGGCGGCCCCTTCAACGTCATGGACGGCACGCGCGGCAATCTGCTCACGGCCCACTGCCAGGAGCTGATGCGCGACGCCCCCACCGGCTCGGCCTGGTTCGAGGCGCCGAAGCTGCTCAGCGAGCAGGGCAACAAGCTCTGGCACGACCCGAAGAACCCGGGCGTCTCCGTGTACGACGCGGAGACGGCGAAGCAGGTGCTCGACCGCATCCTGGCCGTCCTGCTCGCCCGCACGTACTTCGTGCTGGACTACCAGATCTGCGCCGCCCGCGAGCTGAACTGGATGACCCGCACGGCGCTGGGCTTCACGAGCGGCCTGCTGGAGGTCGCCGAGCAGCTCGGCGCCGATCGCGTGGCCGAGCTGTGTGAGGCGTACGCGGCGAAGAACCCGGGCTTCGAGGTTCCTCCCAGCATCCAGGACCGCAGCCTGCCCGCCTTCTACAAAAACGTAGCGCTGGAGCAGGACGGCGAGATCGCCGTGATCTCGGTCATGCGGCCCGAGGTGAAGAACGCGCTGGACCGGCGGACCATCACCGAGCTCTCGGCGCTGCTCGACCAGGTCGGCGCCGACCCGAGCGTGCGCGGCGTGGTGCTGACCAGCTACGACGGCGGCCTCGCGGGCGCCGACATCGGCGAGCTGGCCAGCCTCAAGACCCCGGAAGCGTGCGTGGACATCTGCATGTTCACCCACCCCATCTTCATGAAGCTGTCTACGCTGGGCAAGCCCACCGTGGCCGCCGTGGACGGGCCGGTGCTGGGCGGCGGGGCCGAGCTCTCCATGTGCTGCTGGGCCCGCGTGGTCGGCCCGAAGCTGATGCTGGGCCAGCCCGAGGTAGACCTGGGGATCATCCCCGGCTACGGCGGCACCCAGCGCCTGCCCCGCCTGATCGGGGTCGAGCGCGCCCTGACCATGATGCGCACCGGCCGCCCGGTCGCCGCCGCCGAGGCCTGCGCCTGGGGCTGGGCCCACGGACAGCCCGAGCAGGATCCCCTCGCCGCGGCGAAGGCGCTGATCCGCGCCCACCTCGGGGGTCAGGTGCAACTGGCACCGCTGGACACCGCGCCCCTCGCGGTGCCCGACGCGCTGCCCAGGGTGGACCTCGGCCACCACTCGCTGGCCATCGACGCCATCCTGGTCGACGTCACCCGCCGCGGCCTGGCCCTGCCGCTCGATCAGGGCCTCGCGGTCGAGGCCCAGGGCTTCGGCCGCTGCAAGCGCACCCGCGACCTGAAGATCGGGCTCACCAACTTCACTGTGAACGGCCCCCGCGTCCCGGCGGCCTTCCTGAACGAGTAGGGGGCAGAGATGCTCGACAAGACCCCGATCGTCATCCTGGACGGCGCCCGGCGCACCCCGCGCGCGGACATCCTGGTGGACAACCGCTCCCCCGGCCTGTTCTCGCGCTTCACCACCACCCAGCTGGGCGGCATGGCCATCGAGGCCACGCTGGCCAACACGAAGCTCGACCCCGCGCTGGTCGGCCACGTCGTCATGGGCATGGCCCAGCACAGCCACCGCGACTCGATCTACGGCGCGCAGGGTATGCGCTGGCGCGGCGGGCTGGGCAACGACGTGCCGGCGCTCACCGTGGCGCGCATCTGCGGCAGCGGCGCCGAGGCCGTGGCCCTGGGCGCGGAGATCATCCTGGCCGGCGTGCGGCACGACACCGACCGCCCCTTCATGGTCGTCGGCGGCGCCGAGAGCATGCAGTACCCCTTCTCCCTGTACAATTACCGGGGCAAGAAGGTCGGCCAGGGCGTGCAGAAGTACGGTCCTTTGGACGTGCGCAACCTGCCGCCGGGCGAGCACCTGCAGGACATGCTGCTGATGAGCCTGTACGACCCGTCGGCGGAGATGGCGATGGCCAACACCGCCGAGGAGCTGGGCAGGCGCTACAAGATCAGCCGCGAGGCCTGCGACGCGTTTGGCTACCGCAGCCAGAAGCTGGCGAAGGAGGCCCGCGACAGCGGCTTCTTCGCCGAAGAGATGATCTCGGTCGATGTCGTCGTCGATGGAGCTCAGGCGCCCGTTCGCGTGAGCGCCGACACCCACATCCTCGAGGACGCCAGCCTGGCGAAGATGGCGCGCCTGCGCCCGGCCTTCGAGGCGGGCGGCGTGATCACGGCCGGCAACGCCAGCGCGGTGGTGGACGGCGCGGCGGCGATGATCATCGGGCGCGAGTCGGACGCCCTCGCGGCTGGCGCGCAGCCCCTCGCCCGCCTGATCGGCATGGGCGTGGCCGCCTGCGACCCTCAGATCATGGGCTGGGGCCCCGTGCCCAGCACGCGCAAGGCGCTCCAGAGCGCCGGCCTGCGCGGCGAGGATCTGGACCACGTCGAGCTGAACGAGGCCTTCGCGCCCCAGGCGCTGGCCGTGATCCACGACTGGGAGAAGATGGGGATCGACCCGGACAAGGTCAACCCGCAGGGCGGCGCCATCGCGCTCGGCCACCCGCTGGGCGCCACCGGCGCCATCCTCACGCTGACCTGCGCGTACGCGTTGCGTCGCAAGGGCCAACGTTACGGCGCCGTGACCATGTGCATCGGCGGCGGCCAGGGCATCACGTTGATCCTGGAGAACACCGCGCGCTGAGCGCTGAACACACGAAGGGCGAGCCCCCTCTGACCCTGCGGCCAGAGGGGGCTCTCCTGTGTGCGCTCAGACCGTGAAGCCACACTTGTGGCTGAGCTCTTTTCCGGCCTGAACGCCGGTCTTCACGGTGAGCTTCTGGATCTTGAGCGCGCTGTTGACGGTCTTCATCGGGCACCTCCGAGAGGAGATACGCCTCTGGCGGCAGCATGGATCACCATCCCAACCTAAGGCACCAGCTCCCGCACCTCGGGCCCGACGATCTTCGCCATCGCCTGGTGCCCCTCGGCGGTGAAGTGGACCGCGTCGCGGAAGAGCGACCGCGCGGGCACGGCGAGATCGCGCTCCTGTGGCAGCGCCTGCTCGGCGTCCAGCACCGGAAAACCCTGCTCCTCCGCCGCGGCGCGCAGCACGTCTCGCGCGGCGCTTGGGGCGCGCAGCGGGATCTGGTCCAGGTCGCGGGCGCGGCGCAGCAGGGCGGCGGCGGCGGCCGGATCGCGCTGACGCAGGCTGCTGGCCTGGCTGTAGAGATCGACCGCGCAGTCGGGGCCGGTGCAGAACTGCTGTGTAGGCTGCTGGAGCAGGTTGCTCGCCGGGAGCACGACCAGCACCGGCACGTCCGCTCTCTTCGCCATCCAGAGCAGCCGGCGCGTGTTGGCCTCCAGGTGACGAAGGGCCTCCCACAGGCGGGCGGGCGTGACGAAGCCCTCGGTCGAGCGCGGCACCCCCGGCAGCCGGTCGGGGCGCCACTCGGCGGCGCGGATCAGGCGGTGGAGCTGCGCGTAGAGGTGGAGCCGCTCCAGCCCGGCCTGCGCCCGCGCCATGCCCCCGCTCGCGGCGTCGCCATAGCGGGACATGAAGTACATGTTGCCGAAGTCGTTGTGCCCGCCGTAGAGGACCAGGCAGCTCCAGGGCCACGCGAGCAGCTCGCCCGCCATCGCCAGGTGGTCGAAGGAGTCCAGGCCGGGCGCCCCCAGATTGACGACGGGGAACCCGAGCTCTGTCGCGATCAGGGCTGGGAATTCGCCCGCGCTGGAGATCTCGGGAGCGCCCCCGTGCACCGAGCTCCCGCCCAGGACCGCGCAGCGCCGCCCCTCGAAGGCGGCGGGGAAGGGCGCAGGCGGGTCCTGGTCCACGAAGGCGGCGCGCACCTGACCCTGCTGCTCCGTGAACCAGGCCGCGCGCGCGCCGATGGCGTTGTAGACCACCCGGGCGGCGGGCGGCGGCCCGAGCCCGAGGCGCAGCCCCAGCTCGAATACGCCGAGCAGCGCCGCCGTGACGGCGATCCCGAAGAGGATCTTCTTCCACAGAGGGAGGGGCGGAGCGGTGCTCATGTTCAGGTGTATCATCGCATGATGCGGAGGTGACCGTGGCGCACATTGGCCTGATCTGCCCTCACGTCCCCGGCCACCAGCACCCGATGAACGCCCTGGGGCGCGCGCTTCAGCGGCGGGGTCACCGCGTCACCTCCTTTCAGCTCGAGGACGGCGCGGCGCGCGCGCAGGCGGCGGGCCTGGAGGTCGTGACCTACGGAGCGGCGCGCTACCCGCTCGGCTCTGCAGAGGGCTATCTGCGCGAGATCGGCGAGCTGAGCGGCGTCGCCGCGCTGCAGCGCACCTTCGCCCTGCTCCTGGAATGCAGCGAGATCGTCATGGACGAGCTGCCCGGGAAGATCGCCGCGTCCGGCGTCGATCTGGTGCTGGCCGACGAGGCGGCGGCGGGCGGCGGCAGCGCGGCGGAGGCGGCGGGGGTGCGCTGGATCGGCGTCTCCAACGCCCTGCTGGTGCGCCTGGACCCCGGCTGCCCGCCCATCGCCACCCCCTTCCTGCCGCGCCCCGGCCCGCTGGGCTACCTGCGCGATCAGCTCTTGAACCTGGTCTTCTTCTTCATCACCTACCCGCTGCGCTTCACGCTCTGGCGCCAGCGTCGCCGCCTGGGCCTGCCCGATCTCGGCCTGCTCTCCTTCGAGCGCTCTCCCCTCGCGCACCTCTGCCAGGAGCCCGCACCCTTCGCCTTCCCGCGCGCCCGGCCCGCCCCAGAGCTCCACTTCCTGGGGCCCTTTCACGACGAGGGTGGCCGAAAGCCGGCGGACTTCCCCTGGGAGCGCCTGGACGGCCGGCCGCTGGTCTACGCCTCGCTGGGCACCATCCAGAACCGGCTTCAGGTCCTCTTCCGAGCGATCGCCGAGGCCGCCGCGCCTCTGCCGGTGCAGCTCGTCGTCTCGCTGGGCGACTCCTGCGCGCCCGAAGCCCTGGGCCCGCTGCCCGGCGATCCGGTCGTCGTCCGGTGGGCGCCGCAGCAGGCCCTCCTGGCGCGCGCCGCCGTGTGCGTCACCCACGCCGGGCTGAACACCGCGCTGGAGTGCCTCAGCGCGGGCGTGCCCATGGTCGCCCTGCCCATCACCAACGATCAGCCCGGCGTAGCGGCCCGCGTCGAGCGCTGCGGCGCCGGCCTCCAGATCCCGGCGCGACCCGACGCGAGCGCCATCCGCGTCGCCCTGGAGCGTGTCCTCGCCGAGCCCGGCTTCCGCGCCGCGGCGCAGCAGATGGCCGCCCACATCCGCGAGGCCCGCGCGCCCGACCGGGCGGTGGAGATCATCGAGCGCGCCCTTGACAATTGAGCCGCGTGAGTCACCTCACGACCATCCAAGACAGGAGCCCGCATGCGTTCGACCTCCCTGCTCGTGCTTTTTTTGACTGGCTGCGCTGGCGACCCCAAGCCCTCCCCCGAGGAGACCGGTGAGACCGGGACGACCGACCCGGAGGTCGACACCTTCGAGACCGGGGCCGAGCTGACGCCGACCCTGGCGGCCGACTGGTGCGAGGCGGTCGTCGCCGGCGCCACGGGCGGCGACGACCCCACGCTGGAGCTCTCCCGCCTGCACAACGCCGTGCGCATGTTCAGCGCCGCGGTGGGCTGGGAGGAGGCCGACGCCGCCCTGATCGAGGCGCTGGCCGGCGAGACCTGGGACGCCGAGACCGCGCTCGTAACGTACGGAGACGCGGTGGGCGGCTGCGTGCTGCCCGCGGCGGAGCTCAGCCTGCCAGCGGCCTCGGTCACGCTCCAGGACGGGGTGGCCATCGTCGCCCCCGGCAGCGGCGCGGTGGAGATCCCCGCAGCGGCGAGCGCGCTCGTCCTCGACCTGCGCGACCTGCCCCAGGGCGCCGAGACCGAGGCGGCGCTGGAGGTCGCGCTGGCCGCCGTGCTCTCCGGCGAGCAGACAATTTCATATCGAAAGATTCGAAGCTTCGATGGATTCCCCGGCGCGGTCAACGACGGCGGCGTCTACAGCTCCTCGGCCCGCGCCGCCGCGTGGACGGTCAGCGGCGCCCTGCCCGCTCCCCTGCCGCTGATCGTCTGGACCGAGCGCGCCCTGCCCCCCGAGGCGGCGCGGGTGGCGGGGGCGCTGCGCATGTCGGGCGCGGCCTCGCTGGTCGGGCACCCGGTCTGGACCGCCGCCGCGGAGAGCTGGTGGTCACCCGTCGGCGCGCAGGGTCTGCTCTGGCCGGCCTGGGCCATGCAGGTGGAGGACGAGCCCTGGCCGGACCTGATCCCGGCCGACCTGGAGACCGACGATCCGGCCGCGCACCTCGCCGAGGCGCTGAGCTGGGGCGATCCGGGGACGGTGACGGGGGAGACCACCCGGCCCGTGCTCGGGCGCTACACCGCGACCGCCAGCGACCCCTCGACGACCCTGAACCGGGGCTCGGCGCGGGCGATGCTGATGACGGCGCACGGCCTGTTGGACCGCTTCTTCCCCTATTTCGACGTGGTCGGCTACACCCACGACGACGCCCTCTCGAGCGCGCTGGCCGAGGTGGACGCCCTCGAAGAGGGAGACCGGGCGGGCGCCAAGGTGGCGCTGGGCCGCTTCATGCACGCGATGGAGGACGGGCACGGCTTCTTCGGCGACTGGGCCGGGAGGACCTCCTATGACAGCTATCTGGCCCTTCAGGTGGAGCGTGTCGACGGCTGGCCGGTGGTGCGCAGCTCGGGCCATGAGGAGGTCCTGCCGGGCGACCTCATCCTGGAGATCGACGGCGTCCCGTCGGATGAATTCTACGAGGAGACCATGGCCTGGCACTCCGCCGCCACCCCTGGCTACCTCTTCGAGGTCAGCAGCCGGGACTGGATGCACCCCGCAGACCCCATCGCCCTGCGCGTCCGCGGCGTCGACGGCGAGGAGCGCGCGGTGGAGCTGAGCGGCATGCCCTATGACGAGATGACCACCCTCGTGCCCTGGGGCGGCACGCTGCGGCCCAGCGGCTGGCTCGACGATCTCGGCGCGAGCGGGCTCTACCTGCTGAACCTGAACAGCCTGGTCACCACCGCCGACGAGGACTGGCGGGAGGCCCTGGCCGAGGCCACCGGCGCCAGCGGCCTGATCGTGGACATGCGCGACTACCCGTACATCGACCACTACAGCCTGGCGCAGGCCCTGCGCTCGGGCCCCTTCGCGTCGCCGACCTTCAAGGTGAAGAAGTGGACCCGACCCGACACCTGGGCCTGGGACGAGAGCGTCTACGACATGGAGGGCGAAGGGACGGTCACCTGCCCCATCGTGCTGCTGGTCTCGAACAAGAGCGTGAGCGCGGCCGAGAACTTCTCGATGATGCTCTGGGACGACGAGAACATCACGGTGGTCGGCCAGCAGAGCGCGGGGACGAACGGGAACATCACCGCGACCTATCTGCCCGGCGGCTACTACTTCTACTTCACGGGGATGCGGGTGCTGAACCCCGATGGGAGCGAGCTGCACGGGGTGGGCATCCCGCTGGACGTCGAGGTCGCGCCGACGCCCGAAGACTACGCGGCGGGCATCGACCCCGAGCTGGAGGCGGCGATCTCGGTCCTCACCGAGTAGGCGCGGGCGCCCTTCAGCCGCCGTAGACCTCTGAGACCAGCCAGGCGGCGTGCTCGGCTGGCGTGGGCCAGCGCGCGGGCGGGACGCGCCCTCGTCCGCGCCGTATCTCCGCTTGTAACGCCTGCTCCAACGCGCCGTTATCGTCCCTGCGGTTGGGCACGCGCCGAGCTCCAGGCGCCAGCTCGGCGGCGCCGCCCTCCTCCGAGACGATCACCCTCAGCCCAGCCGCCGTCGCCTCGCGCACCACCAGCGGGCTGTTCTCCGGCCAGAGCGAGGGCAGGACCAGGACGTCGTGCGCCGCGAGCAGCGCCCCGACGCTGTCAGCGGGCAGCTCCCCCAGGACGGAGACCCCGGGCGTGCGCCGCGCGCGGGCGAGCAGGCGATCGGCGAAGTCGGGCGCGCCGTCGAAGGCGGGCGCCGGTCCCGCCAGGGTCAGGGTAGCCTGGCCCGCGGGCAGCCGGGCGAAGGCGTCCAGCAGCCGGTCGGGCCCCTTGGTCGGGATGAGGGCGCTGGCGAACAGGAGACGCAAGGGCCCGTCTCCGGGGTCACTTACACATGGCACCGGACGCAGCAGCGGCAGCTCACAAGGGCGCGCCCCGCCCATCCCGAGGCGCGCCGCGCGCTGACGCAGGTCCTCGGACGGCGCAAGCAGCACGTCCACGGCGCCAAGAAGACTCTGTAACGCCATGTTACGCGCGCTGACCCTCTCCAGATCCCTCGCGCCGACCCGCGCCGCCGCCACCCCCCGCCGCGCCAGCAGCCGCGCCCGCGGCCAACGTCGCAGCAGCCGCCCCAGCGAGGCCAGCCCCGGGCTCAACCCGAGCTGATCCTGAAGGCAGGCCGCACATCGGGCGGGCGCCGGCCCCTCGCAGGTCCTCCCCTGCGCGTCGATGAGCTGGCCCCGCGCGCAGGGGAGCGCGTAGTCGTGGAGGGTGAGCACGGTGCGGACGCCGCGCGCGCGGGCCTCGGCGAGCAGGCTCCAGGGGAGGCCGGAGAGGTGGTGGACATGCATAACCTCTGGCTTCACCGCCTGAAACCAGCCGTCCAGCAGGGCGGCGCGCTGAGGCTGCGTCCAGGTCTGCTCCCAGCGGCGCAGCGGCGGCGCGACCAGCGTGTGGGCATGGGTGCCACTTGTACATGGCACCGCTCGCAGCTCAGGACGCTCCCCCGCGGCGGGGGCCAGCAGGCTCACGGTGTGCCCCAGCGCCCGCAGGGCCTCCCCGAGCGCGCCCACATAGAGCCCTGTCCCGCCCATCCGCTCGGGCGGCCAGCCGTGAAGGGCCAGCGCGACCCTCACGATGAGGCCATGACACGGCGATACAGCGCCATGATCTGGTCGAGCTGGGCCTCGGGCGTCGGCGGCGCGCGCACCCTCCCCTCCGGCCAGCCGAGGATCTCTCCCATCGCCGCCGCCAGCGCCTCCACGTCGCCCGCCGGGTAGAGCAGCCCGTCCTGGCCGTGGGCGAGGATCTCCCCGATCCCGCCGATGTCTGGGGCGATCACCGGGCAGCCCGCCGCGCGCGCCTCCAGGATCACCAGCGGGGCGTTCTCCGCCCAGCGACTGCCCAGCACCAGCGCGCGCGCCCGCGAGAGCGCCTCCGCGACGCCGCCTCTGTCCAGCACCGGACCGACCGCGTGCCCGAGCGCGCTCTCTGGCTCGAGGACCGGGCCGTGCATCGCGAGCCCTGGCGAGCCCCGCGGGAAGGCCCGCCGCCAGGCCTGCACCACGAGATCGGCCCCTTTGTGCCAGGAGATCGTGCCGAGGAAGAGCAGCGCGCCGCCGCCGACCCGGGGCAGACCGGGCTCGGCGCCGTGGCCGATGACGTCGACCGGCCCCAGCCCCTCCTGCTCGGCCCGCCGCGCCAGCCACGCGCTGGGCGAGACGCGCGCCCTACACTGACGAAAAAACGTTGTTACAGCTATGTTACGCGCCATCGCCGCGCCGGCGCTCTCCGCCTGCTCCTCGCCCCGGCGGACGCGCGCCCGCATCCGCTCGGGCAGGCGTCGATAGAGCGCGTAGAGGGCGTCCGGGGCGATCACCGGCGAGACGAGGCCGGCCGCGGCGATCAGCCCACGCGCCGCGGGGCTCTCCGAGGGGCGCCAGGCGGCGGCGCAAGGGGCGCAACGTTCGGGCGCGGGCCCGGGGCAGAGCGCGCGATCGGGGAGCAGGCCGAGGCCGCCCGCGGCGCACCAGGCCCACTGATCGTGGAGGGTGGCGACGGTGGGCGCCTCGAAGCGCAGGCCCGAGGAGAGGAACTGCAGGTGATGGACATGGACGAGATCGGGCCGGAGGCGGCGCTCCACGGCGGCGGCCACCGTCTCCACCGCGCGATCGCGCTCCTGCTGAGCGAGCGGGCGAGCGGCGATATTGTTGACGATCCGCGTTACACCTTCTTCTTCCAGGACCTCATAGGGTCGGCGTCCCGGGGCGCGGGTCGCGGCGAGGACGTGGACCCGCTGTCCGCGGCGGCGCAGCCCCTCGGCGAGGGTCGCCATGTGCTGCTCGGTGCCGGCGCGCTCGCGTGGCGGGTAGCCGTGGCCCACCAGCAGCACGGAGAGCGGTCGGCTCACGGCGTGTCCTGTCGCGTGGCCTCCCAGGCGCCCTCGACGTCCCCCTTGCCCTCCGCGGAGAGCCGCACCTCCCCGGCCAGCGTCCCGGTCAGCAGGCCCGCGGAGTCGTCCAGGGTCGCGGTCCAGTCGGCGGGCCGCCCCTCCCGATCGGCCGTGAGCTCCGCGCTGCCGGACCCGATCCCGCTGACGTTGAGCTCGCCCTCCAGGGTCACCAGGACCTGGACCCCATCCACGCCCTCCGTCTCTGGCGCGTCGATCAGACAGGATCCCTCTCCCGTGAGCGCGTCTCCCCCGGTCTGCGCGTCCGCTCGCAGGTCGAAACTGGCGCTCCCCGCGCAGCTCACCTCGTCGTCGGCCAGCAGGACGCGCAGCGTCAGCGTCCCGGTGTAGCGCTCGACCTGGACGTCCCCCGTGTCGCCGCTGTCCCCGCTGTCCCCGCTGTCGGCCAGGGCGAGGCGCGCGGCGTGCTCCGTGTCATCGATGAACACGCACCCCTGAAGCAGGAGGAGCGCGATCGACAGGAGCCTCATGGCGCCACCTTGCAGCGGAGGAAGGCCTCCTGGCAGGAGAGCTGAACATCGGCGCCCGCCACGACGTCGAGCTCGCCGGCGGCGACCCGCTCCGCCTCCGCGAAGGTGGCGACGACGCGGTAGGTCCCCGGCTCTACGGTGGTCTTTCCGTTGACCGGCAGCGAACGGCCGCCGCCCTCGAGCCAGACGGCGCGCGCGTCACCGCTCACCCGCACGGCGCCGCGGCTGGGGCGCGACGAGGGCGCAGGGGAAGGCGTCGGCGTGGAGCGCTCGCCAGCGCTGGCCGCCGGTGGCGGCTCGGGCGCGACGCTCGGAGGTGTGGGGAGGGCCGCCGGGAGCTCCGCCGGGGCCGCGACCGGGAGCGCCTGCGCGGGCGGAGCCGCCTGGGAGGCCGTCTCAGGCGCCAGAGCGGGCGCCCCTTCCCTGCCCGACAGCGCCCAGCCAGCCAGGATGAGGAGCAGCACCACCAGGGCCAGGCTGAGCCCGTGACGTCGCAGGAGGCTCGGCGGCGGGAGGCTCCCCGTCCAGTCCTCCGCGGCGCGGGAGAGGCTGTCCTCCGAGGGGCTGGCCCGCACCGGCAGCTCCTCGCGCCGAAGCGGAGGCTCGTCGATGAAGCTGTCCCGTGGGGTCAGGGTAGGCAGCGCGACCGTGACGGGGGTGTTCGGCGGCGGCAGCGGGAGGGTCTGCCCTTCCAGCACCGCCATAAGCGCGTCGCAGCTCGGGATCCGATGGTCCTTCTGCGGGACGAGCGAGCCCTTGATGGCGCTCACCACGGCCTCGGGCAGCTCGAGCTGCAGATCCTCGGGCGAGGGGTAGCGCCCCGAGGTGGTCGCGTAGAGGATGCTCAGCACGTCCTCCCCGCCAAACGCCGGCCGCCCGCAGACCATTCGGTAGAGGATGGCGCCGAGCGAGAAGATGTCGGCGCGCTCATCCACGCTGCGGGCATCCCGAATCTGCTCCGGCGCCATGTAGGCCGGCGTGCCCATGCTGACGTTGGAGCGGGTCATCGTCGCCCCGAGGCTGCCGAGCGCCTTGGCCAGCCCGAAGTCGGTCACCATCGGGATGCACGCGTTGTCTCGCGGCATCACCAGCACGTTTCCCGGCTTGAGATCGCGGTGGATGATCCCGACCGCGTGCGCCGCGCGGACGCCGCGCACGATCTCCTTGAACAGGTTCAGCTTCTGGTCGAGGGTCGGCTGACGCATCTCCAGCCAGGTCTCCAGCGGGACGCCGTCAATCAGGTCCATGATCAGACCATAGGTGCCATCGACATCGATGATGTCGGTCACCGCGACCACGTTCGGGTGCCGGAAGCTGGCCTGCAGCTTGCCCTCGAGCGCGACGCGCTCGACCAGGGACTGGCTCGGGAGCATCAGCACCTTCAGGGCGTGCGCGCTGCCCAGCATCTTGTGGCGCACACGATAGACGACGGCCATGCCGCCGCGGCCGATCTCAGCCTCGACGACGTAGCGGTCGAACTCGGCGCCCGGACGAATCATGCCTCAGTTCCACACGACGACGATGGTGGCGCCGAGCCCGAGGGCCGCGCCCAACACCGCAGAGCCAACCGCCACACCCTGATGCGCGTTGACCTGCGCCCGCAGCCCGTCGAGCTCCGCGGCCGAGGTCTGGGGATCCCAGTACTCGGCCGCCTCGCTTCGCGCGACGGCGTAGAAGCTCACGGCGCTGACGCCGGCGACCAGCGCGGAGCTCCCGAGCGACCAGGCGGCGATCTTTCCGGCGTCCACCTCCCTCCGGCGCCCGTCCGCGCCCCCCGCGACCGCGGGCTGCATCCAGCTCGGGGTCTCCTCGGGCCACAGGTAGCGCGTCTCCACCACCACGCCCGCGTCGTCGACCCGCTGAAGCAGCGTCGGCAACGCCACAGGACGCTCCTGCGACGACAGGCCGTCGAAGAGCAGGGAGCCCGCCGCGGGCTGGGCGACCCTCAGGGTCTCGCTCTGGGCCGGTCGCTGCGTGTAGAGGACCTGCGCCGGGTGGCCGGCCGGGAGGAGCTCCGGCGGGAAGGTGTAGCCGGGCTCGATCGCGCGCGCGGCGGCGAAGGCCAGCGCCGCCCGCTCCAGGTCGCGAGAGACGAAGAGAGAGAGGCCCCGCGCGCGATGGAGGTGCGCCACCTCCGATCGCGAGAGGGGCTGACCGACACAGGCCAGGAGCTGGTCGGCGCGCGCGACGGCCGCGGTGAAAGCAGGAAGATCCATGGCCTCGAAGGAGGACTCTGCCTCGGTGACCGTCTCGATTACCGCGCGCGCGGTCGCCGGGCAAGGCTCCGCGAACAAGGGCTCTGAGCCCATCAACAGCGCCAGGCACGCGCCCCATCTCAGCCCACCCGACACCCGCATCCGACCGCTCACCCTCCCTCGCCGGCCTGGCCCTCCCTTGGACGTGGCGACCAGGCCGGCGCCACGCGCTATGATTGTACCCTCCTTCGTCCCCGAACGGTCCATGTCTCTGGCGCTGAGCAACGCTGCCCCCCCGTCATCGCCACTGGAGGCGCGCCCGCACGTCCTGGTGGTGGACGACGAGGAGGGCATCCGTCAGTCCCTGCTCCTGCGCCTGAAGCGGCTCGGATACACAGCGTTACAAGCGGTTGATGGCTTGGACGCCCTCGAGGTGCTGGACCGGACCCCCTCGCTGGAGGTCGTCCTCTGCGATCTGGCGATGCCTCGCCTGGACGGGCTCGGCTTCCTCGACCGCGTCTCGGGCCGCCCCGGCCTCTCCGTGATCATGATGAGCGCCTACGGGGACCGCGAGACCGAGGAGGAGGTGCTGCGGCGCGGCGCCTCGGACTACATCTCGAAGCCGTTCCGGCCTGAGGAGCTCAAGGCCCGCCTGGAGCGGGTCGCCACCCTGGTCCGCCTGACGGAGGAGAACCGGCGGCTGCGCGACGACCTGGAGGAGCGCCACACGCTGGACGGCTTCGTCGGGCGATCCGACGCGGCGAAGGCCGTGATGAGCGCGGTGCAGAAGGTCGCGGCCTACGCGTCCACGGTGCTGCTGACGGGCGAGTCCGGGACGGGCAAGGAGCTGCTCTCCCGCGCGCTGCATGCCCACAGCCCCCGCGCCCGCGGCCCCTTCGTCGCCGTGAACTGCGCCGCGATCCCGGAGTCTCTGCTGGAGAGCGAGCTGTTCGGCCATGAGCGCGGCGCGTTCACGGGCGCCATCCGTCAGCGGCCCGGCCTCTTCGAGCAGGCCCACGGCGGCACCCTGCTGCTGGACGAGATCGGCGACATGCCGCGCGAATTGCAGACCCGCCTGCTGCGCGTTCTGGAGGACGGTCGGGTGCGGCGCATCGGCGGCGAGCGCGACATCGCCGTGGACGTGCGGCTCGTGGCGGCGACGGCGCAGAAGCTGGAGCTGGCCGTCGCCTCGGGGCGCTTCCGCGAGGACCTGTTCTACCGTCTCAACGTGCTGCACATCCCGATCCCGCCGCTGCGGGAGCGGCGCGACGACATCCCGCTCCTGGTCGAGACCCTGGTGGCGCGCCACGCCGCGCGCCTGGGCCGGCCTCGACCGCACCTGTCTCAGGCGGCCATGGAGCTGCTCTGCGCCTTCTCCTGGCCGGGGAACGTCCGCCAGCTCGAGCACGCGCTGGAGCGGGCGGTCATCCTCTCCCCCGGCCACGAGATCAGCGTCGACGATCTGCCGCCGGAGCTGCGGGTGGCGCAGCCCGCCATCGCAGAGCCGCCCCGCGCCGAGCCGGATGGCGAAGATCTCTCGATCAAACGGCACACGGAGCGGCTGGAGCGCGCGCTGATCATCCGCGCGCTGGAGCGAACCGGCGGGAACCGCACGCAGGCGGCGCGACTTCTGGATATCTCTTACAAGGCGCTCGTCTACAAGATCAGGGAATACGCCATTGACGCCTAAGACCTCACCCACGCTGCTCCTCGGGCTCGCGCTCCTGTT
This sequence comes from uncultured Enterobacterales bacterium, assembly GCA_964556105.1. GTDB lineage: Bacteria > Myxococcota_A > UBA796 > UBA796 > CAZKWG01 > CAZKWG01. The sequence goes on from CAZKWG010000024.1 coordinate 16,790, forward strand.
CTCGACGGGCTGCTCGGCCGAGTACCACGCCTCAAAGGGCCGCGAAGCGCTGGACGCTCACGATCTCACCTCGGCCGAGAGCCACTTCCGCAAGGCGCTGGAGCGCGAGCCGGCGCAGGCCGACGCGCTGGCGGGCCTGGGCTGGACCTACCAGATCGCCGGGCGACGCGAGGCGGCTCAGGGCGCCTTCCAGAAGTGCCTGGAGGTGCTGCCCGAAGACGTCGCCTGTCTGCGCGGGATGGCCAGCGTGGTGCTGGCGGCGGGGAACCCCGCGACGGCCCAGGAGCTGCTGGCCCGCGCGCTCACGCTGGCGCCCGAGGACGCGGGCGTGCAGGGGAGCCAGGCCATCCTGGAGATGACCCTCGGCAACCTGGAGCAGGCGGCCGGCCGCTACGCCACCCTGGTTCAGCGCTACCCCGGCATGGCCGAGTACCGCCTGGGCTACGCGGAGGTGCTGCTGCGCCAGAAGAAGGCCGAGGAGGCGCTGGCGATGGTGGACCAGGGGCTGGCCTTGCCGGAGACACCTCCCCGCTTCGTCTCGATGATGCACATGCTTCGGGCGCGCGCGCTGGTGGCCGCCACCTCTGGGCGGGTCAACCCGCGCGACTGCGCGAAGACGGCGCCGCCCGTGCTGGCCTGGCTGAGCGCCGCGGACGCCGCGCTGGAGAGCGCCAAGGCCACCGGCGTGGGCTCGGACATCACCCAGGTGCAGCGCCTGGTGGCCCGCCGTCGTGGGGCCGTCGAGGATCGTTGCCCGGGCGTGACCACCACCGAGAGCGGCGCCGCGGCCCTGCCCACGCTGGGCGCGCCGAACCCCGCGCTGATCTCCCCCCCGCCGCTGAAGCGGGCGGACGGCGCCGAGGCCGCGGACGGCGCTGAGGCCGCGGACGGCGCCGAGGCCGCGGACGGCGCCGAGGCCGCGGACGGCGCTGAGGCCGTGAAGAACTAGGAAAGTACTTCCCACTAGGAAATCTTTTCCCAGCCCGCTGCCCGAGATTCCCCACGCGGCGCACCCGGTCGATCGGCACACTTCTTGCATCCTGGTAAGGGACTGTCCCTCCCAGGAGACCCTGTGCGCCGCGGCTACACCCTCATCGAGCTCGCCATCACCGTCGCGATCGTCGCGATCCTGGGGGCGGTGGGCGTGGGCACGCTGAGAGGGCACCTCCCGCGCTTTCGGCTGGTCGATGCTGGGAAGACGCTCCGCGGCGACCTGATGACGGCCCGCAACATGGCGCTGTCCACCAACCGCCAGGTGCGGGTGCTGCTCACGGGCTCGGGCGGAGACTGTACGGACTACGCCGTCTATGGCGGGAGCTGGCGGATCGAGATCGGCGACCACGACAAGCGGTCGGCGCGCTGGGACGTCCTGCCCTCCGACCTGCTCGAGACCGGCGTGGACGACGATCAGAGCGATGGCGTCCGCGATCTCGGGCCTGAGGGCACGCGCAAGACGCCGCACGTCTGCCTCGAGGCCTGGGACCCGATCACCGGCCCCGGGACTGGAAATGATGACGCGGTGGTGTTCAGCCCGCGCGGCTGGGTGGAGAATCCCGCCGAGGACTTCGACGGCAGGGGCTACATCGTGCTGACGTTCGTGAACCAGGAGGCGGCGCTGGACGGCGTCTCCGATGAGGTCTCGGTCACCATCTCGCGCGCCGGGGTCATTCAGCTGACCACCGACGCAGGCGCGCTCGCTGAGGTCGGTAGCGCGCGTGGGAGCACCGCACCATGACGCGCTCGACCCTGAACATGCGTAGCCGTCGCGGCTTCACGCTCATCGAGGTGCTGATCGCCACCGCGCTGCTCGGCTTCTCGCTGGTCGTCATGTTTGGTTTCCACAGCCAGGCTGTGCGGTCCAACATGCACGCGCGCAAGATCTCCGATTGCACCTACCTGGCGCAGCTCCAGCTCGAGCGACTGCTCTCGCTGCCTTGGAACGACGCCTATCGCCACCCCGATCTGGAGGACAACGACGCGGACGCCACGGCAGACGACGACGCCTGGGCCTGGCTGGAGCACCCTGCTGGGGGCGCCGAGCCGACGGCGATCAACGCGCTGAATGGGACCGACGAGACCTACGGGGTGCCTGTGTACTACGTGACCTGGGACGTCGAGGATCTCGACGACTCCGGCACCTGGACGCGCCTGCGCGTCCGCTGCACCTACAAGGACCAGGCTTTCGACGTCTGGAAGGGAACCACCATCTCCTCCTACCGCTTCAGGGACTGACATGCGGACGCGTCGCGGATTCACGATGGTCGAGCTGCTGATCGCGATGGCGATCGCGCTGTTCGTCGTGGGCGCCCTGTATGGGATCTTCATCATGCAGTCACGGCAGTTCATGTACCAGGACCTGCAGATGCAGATGAACCAGAACATGCGCTTCGCCACCGACACCCTGTCGCGCTCCGTGCGCATGGCGGGCTTCAACACGGACGGCGCGCCCACCGGCTGGGGCGGGATCACCGGGCCGGACGACGCGGTCAATCCGCTGCCCGCCGTGATCTCCTACGACAACTGGAGCGGCGACGGCCACGACGCCATCACCGTGGTCTACGGCGATCCCGCGCTGATGCTCAGCACGACGATGATGAGCACCGAGCAGTGTGAGACCACCGGCCTCTCCGTGCTCTCCGACATGTCGGACTTCGAGGACAAGCTGCCCGAGTACGAGGCGGGCGAGCTGCTGCTGTGCATGGACTACGCGTCCATCATGGGGATGGAGTCCTATATCTGGGTCATCGAGAACATCGACGGAAGCTCGGACACGCAGACACGCTTCACCGTCGCCTCCAACGCCGGCTACTCGGACTTCGACGAGGTCTGCCCCACGGGGGAGAACCTCACCCCGGTCATGAGCTGCTCGAAGGCGCAGGTCTTGACCTTCTACATCGACGACGCGGACGACGGCGTCGGGCCCGGCAGCCCCAAGAAGCCGGTGCTGATGCTGGACATGGACCTCGGCTTCCCCGAGAGCGACGACGTGCCGGTCATCGAGTACGTCGAGGACATGCAGATCGCCTACTGCGCCGACGAGGGCACCGATGACGTGGACTGCACGGACGCCGGATCCTGGGTGGACGAGATCGACATGACCGACGGAGACACGCCCTGGATGGTGCGCATCTCGCTGGTCGTGCGCAGCTCTCGCGACGATCCGTCCGACCGTTTCGAGGGGTCCCGCTTCGCCCTGGAGAACCACAACCCCACGACGACGACGGACTACTACTTCCGCAAGGTCACGACCACCGAGGTCACCGTTCGCAACCTCCGCACGCAGTCGGTGCTCTGATGCGCGCCTCCACCTGGCCCTCCCGCCGTCATCACGCCCGCCAGGGCTACGTGATGCTCGTGGCCCTCATCCTCATGGCGATCCTGAGCGTGGTCGGCGCGACGACGCTCTCCATCGCCAGCACCGACCAGCGCATCGCGATTCACAACCGCAAGCACATGATGGTGCTGAACACGGCCAGCGCCGGCACGGAGCACGCCCGCTACACGCTGCAGACCGAGAATCCACCCAATGAAGGCCTGGACTCGGCGGAGGACACCTACGATGACTTCGTCACGGCCGAAGAAGCGGAGGCGGAGTTCGGAGGGCTCGCGTACACCCACAATCTGGGTGTATACTGGGTGTCAGCGGTCTACCAGCGCTGCGGCTATCCGCCGCCAGGATACTCGACGGAGATCGGCAGAACGCAGTTTCGCGCCGACTACTGGCTGATGGAGTCTACGGCACGGATGCAGGACGAGTCCTACTCCAATATCAACGAGACCCAGGCCAACACCTCCTCGCTCATCCGCAAGGTGCTGCGAGGGACCTGCAAGATTCGATAATCTTCGACGTACTGATCACGAGGCTACCATGACCCGGAACCGCCATCTCGCGATTCTGCCCATCTTCGGGGTCGCCCTGCTCACCCTCGGCGCAGAGGCTCGCGCGGCCTCTGGCGACGAGTTCCTCGAGCTGACGGGCGACGTGGAACCGAACATCGTCTTCTTCATCGACCTCTCGGCGCCGATGGGTGAGCCCTGCGCGCTCACCGAGCTCGACGAGACCGGCACGGCCGACACGGGCACGACGGGCACTCCGGACACCGGGGCCTCGGCCACCCGACCGGCGCCTCCCGGCCCCGGCGAGGGAGAGGGCGAGGGTGAGCCCGGCGTCGCCTCGGCGCCGTGCATCGTCAACGTCATCGACGCCATCACCCAGATCGCCATGCACTACGACGGCGCCCGCTACGGCATCGTCGCCACGGCGCAGGATGGAGACGAGAACACCTTCCACCCGATCGTGCCGCTGGGCAGCACGTCGACGGAGCTGCTCGAGGGCCTGATGGGGCTCGACCCCTGGGACACCGAGACGCGCAACTTCGCCGAGGGCCTGACGGGCCTGGCGGACAGCTATTTCTCCAACTCGGACAACGACGATCTCGAGGACGACGACGGGGACGGCTTCCGTGCAGACTGGGACGAGGCGCCCATTCAGTACTCCTGCCAGGCCACGCACGTCATCATGATCGGCCGGAACGGCGCCTTCGACGACGCCGACCCGGACTCGAGCTACCTGTCGTCCATCTCGCCGGACATCCTCTGCGACGCCGACGGTCCGTCCACGACGACGGACAGCTCCTGTCTGTACGACAACGCGGTGTACTCGCTGTACACCTCCGATCTGCGGGCGGATCTCACGGACACCCAGAACGTGATCGTCCACACGATCGCGTTGGGTACGCCGGACGATGAGGTCTCGGACAACCTGTACGCCAACGCATCCGAGATCATCGACGGCGCCGGTGTGTACACCATCGTCGAGGATCCGGAAGAGATCCTCGCCCAGATCATGACGGTGATGCGGGACATCCGCTCGGGGACCTACAGCCGCTCGACGCCGGTGATCTCCGCCGACGGATCCTATCTGATCTACGCATTCTACGAGGTAGACGGCGACAACCCGCTGGCGGAAGGTCACGTTCGCGCCTACGAGATCGAGGACGACCCAACCGACCCGTCCTACGGCCAGGTGCTCTACGATGGGCCGGACGAGTACGGCGGCGCCGTGTGGGACGCAGGCGATCTGCTCGTCAGCCGCCCGGTCACGACCAGCGAGTCCAACCCGGACGATCGCGACGGCTTCGGCAAACGCGACATCTACACGTTCTTCGAGCCCGCCGCGACGGTGATGTCGTCGGAGGGATCCTCGGACAAGCGTCACGGTCTGGACCTTGAGTTCGTGACCAACATCGCGACGGACGAGTTCGCGATGCTGCAGATCCTGAAGATGGACGTCACGCGCGCCCCTCCCTGCGCCGACGACCAGAGCTTCGACTTCACCGACGACTGCATGGTGGACGAGGACGACCTGCAAGCGATGGTGGACTTCGTCCGCGGTCTCCCGGACGCGACCTACCGTTACATGGACATGGAGCGTGGGAACTGGAAGCTGGGCGACTCGCCCCACTCGGTGCCCGTGATCGTGTCCAAGCGCAACAACGCCTACACCGTCGATCCCACCTATCGCACCTTCTTGAAGGCGATGGAGGGCTCCGAGTTCCCGGACATCGTGCTCATCGCCGCGAACGACGGCATGCTGCACGCCTTCGCCCTCGAGGACGATCCGTCCACCCTGGACTCCGAAGAGGGCGAGGAGCTCTGGGCCTGGATCCCCGGTCAGCTCCTGTACCGCGAGCAGGACAGCATCTGGGCCGGCCGCCTGGTCGACATGATGCTGTATGGGCGCACCTTCCTCTTCGACGGGACGCCCGTGGTGGAGGACGTCTGGATCGACGCCGACGAGGACAACGTCAAGGACTGCGACGACGAGGACATCGACGCCTGCGAGTGGCGTCGAATCGTCGTCGTCCAGCAGGGCAAGGGCGGTACGATCACGCTGGCGCTGGACATCACCAACCCGACCTCTCCGCAGTATCTCTGGGAGCAGACGGACACGGTCGACACGACGGCGATGGGCTACACCATCAGCACGCCGGTCATCGCCAACGTCTACGACAAGTCGGGTGACGACTCGTCCGAGTGGCATGACCGCTGGGTCGCGATGTGGGGCTCCGGTCGCGCGGTGCCCTGGGGCATGGGCGGGTCCAACTACGAGAACGCCGAGGCCAACATCTACATGTGGCACGTCGGCGACGACTACTGGGGGACCAGCTCGGTAGAGTACCGGATCCAGGGCGACAACGAGCACCCTGAGTCGGACGTGTACGGATCGACGCTGGAGTCGGATGGCGACGACCACTACGAGTACGGCTACATCTCCGGCGCGCTGGCGGTGGTCGACGTAGACTCGGACGGCGACGCCGACACGGTCTACTTCCCCGTCACGACGAGCTACTCGCCGACCGACGAAGGCGGCGGCGGGCCGGGCGATGTGCAGGAGCCGGGCGCCACCTGGATGTACAAAGCCTGCATCCCCGGCAAGAACCCGGACAACCTGCGCTGGATCGAGTTCTACGACCCTGTCGATGACTCCGAGGGATCGATCCGGCAGCGTCCCGAGGTGTATTACGCCGCGACGACCGCCTGGCACACGGACGGCTCGCTCGGCGTGTACTGGGGCACCGGCTCGCCCTATGACCGTGACTTCGCCGATCCTGGCTACCTCTTCGCCGTGTTGGACACGGATCCGGGAAGCTGCACCTCGGACACGATGTCCCCCATCTCCGCCTGCGGCGCCAACGGCGTCGTCGAGCTGGGCGATGGCGAGAGCCTGGTCGGCTCGCCCACGGTGTACGCGGGCGTCGTGTACTTCTCGACCTGGGATCCGGGCGAGGACGTGTGCGACGGCGGCGAGGGCCGTGTCTACGCCATCGGTTATGACGACTGCGGCCCGGCGGTCGATCTGAACGGTGACGACGAGCTCACCGCGGACGATCTGTACACCACGGTAGACGGATACCCCTCCGCCGTGACCGTGACGGACATGGGGACGGTCCTGGTCGGCACCTCGACGCCGGAAGCGGACGGCGAGGTCGTCTCGGTCATCAAGACCATGGACAGCCTCATCTACGTCTCGCAGACCCTCGCCTGGATGGAAGTGCTGTAGTCGTCATCTCGGGCGTCGCGCCCGAGATGACGACGACGCGCTCAGAAGCCGGCGTGGCCGGGGGTGCGCGGGAAGGGGATCACGTCGCGGATGTTCTTCATCCCGGTGGCGAACATGATCATGCGCTCGAAGCCCATGCCG
>CAZKWG010000025.1:0-23955 GCA_964556105.1 uncultured Enterobacterales bacterium
TCACGCGCACCGGGCCGTCGAGGGTCGGCACCTCGACGCGCCCTCCGCCCATCGCCTCGGCGATGGTCAGCGGCACCTCCATGCTGAGGTCCGCCCCTTCGCGCTTGAGCAGCGGGTGGGGAGCGATCTCCACCGTGAGCAGCAGATCGCCCGCCGGCCCACCTCGCTGCCCCTCGCCCCCCTTTCCGCGCAGGCGGATGACCTGGCCCTCGCCCACGCCCGGCGGGATGTGAACCTTGAGGCTCTCCTGCACCGTGGCGCGCCCGGGCCGGCGCAAGGTCAGCGACTCGGTCTTGCCCTGGATGGCGTCGAGCAGGCTGATCTGAATCGTGTGCTCGACGTCGGCGCCAGCGACCGGGCGCGGGGGGCCGCCGCCGAAGCCGCCGCCGAAGCCGCCGCCGCCGGTGAAGAAGGACCCGAGCACCTCCTCGATGTCCACCCCGCCGCCGAAGCCACCGCGCCCGCCGCCGCCGCCGGGGAAGCCCCCATAGCGGGACTTGTAGGCACGGGCCTGGATCGCGTCGAATCCCGGTCGCAGCGAGGTCTCCCCGAACTCGTCGTAGAGCGAACGTTTTTCCTCGTCGCCCAGCACCTCGTAGGCCGCGTTCACCTCTTTGAAGCGATCCGCAGCCTTGGGGTCCTTGTTCAAGTCAGGGTGGAACTCGCGCGCCAGCTTCTTGAAGGCCTTGCGAATCGTCGCCTGGTCTGCGTCTCGGCCGACGCCCAGGGCCTCATACAGGTCGCGCATGCGAAACACCTCTCGGCGAACAGTTAAGCACGCGCGGCCGATCGTCAGGGGCCTGGACCCAGGGAGCTCAGCTTCAGGGCGCCCAGGAGAGCAGCGTGGTGACGGCCTCCACGACGCGGTCGGTGGTCTCCGGGCCGAGCGAGTTGGTCTCCTCGTAGTGGTCGCCCTCGGGCTCCGACAGGTAGGGCGACTCCGCGTCCAGCTCGTAGTCGTAGCTCGGCACGAGGTAGCCGATCTCGTCGTTGCCCAGGCCGAGGATCCAGTTGTACTCGCCGCTCATCTGGTCCTTCATGTAGGGCCCCGCGGGCGCCAGGGACAGGTCGGGCGGGTTCGGGTTGTCCGACGCGATGAACTCGTCCTGATCGGTGCCGACGCGCGAGCCGTCGTAGCCGCCGATGGCCAGCTCGGGGAAGAGCTCGCCGGGCACGGAGAGCATCTGGATGGGGCCGAGCGTGAGCAGGCCCACCTCCGAGAGCACCCAGGGCCGGTTCTCCTCGGTGATGTCCTGCTCGGGGTTCCAGTCGAAGGTCTCGCGGTCGAAGACGCCGGCCAGCGCCAGCGCCTGGAAGCCATAGTTGTCGATAGGCAGCTTGAACGTCATCATGCGCATGGCCAGCCCAGGGTCGCTGACGTCCGTGCCATCCTCGATGGCCCGGAGGGCCTGCTCGCCTACGACGCGGCCGATGGCCTCGGCCTTGTCCCAGTTGGACTCGCTGAAGCTGTTGCCGTCGCCGTCGGTCACCTCGATGCCGAGCGGGGTCATCAGGCCGCCGACGGAGGCCTGCAGGTAGACGCAGACGCCGCCCAGGCCGGCCACGTCATAGGACGCGTAGTCCACGCCGTCCTCGACCGAGGTGCGGATATAGTGGACGAAGTCGCTGGTGATCTCGTTGTTCTCGTCCGAGAGGGCCTCGGGGTGGTTGCCCCAGCTCACCAGGGTCGCGATGGTCTCGCCGTCGGCGTCGGTGAGCTGCGCGGCGTAGAGGTCAGCGTCGATGATCACGGGATCGCGGCTGTCGCGGATGAGGTTGCGCGTGCCCTTGACGGGGTGGGTCTGCGAGGTGTCGGCCTGCCCGACGCGCAGCGAGGCGGGGCGAAGATCGGCCAGGGCCGCAGCGACCGCGGCGACCGTCTGGCTGTGGACATAGGCCATGTAGTCCGGGTCGATCCCGGACGAGAAGGGCGTCTTGCCCCACATGCCCATCGTGTCGGGCCCCTCGTGGACGTGGGTGCTGGAGATGACGACGTGGTCCACGTCCAGGCCCGCGGCGACGACCGCCTCGCGGACCAGGCCGACCTGGTCGTTGAAGAAGCCGACCAGGTCCAGCGAGACGACCGCGATGGTGGTCTCTCCCTGGCGGAAGGCGACGGCCCGCGCCCAGAGATCGTCGTGGACCCCGTTCATCGGCCGCGCGTTCTGGAAGCCGGCCATCCAGATCGCCTGAAACTCGCCGTCCCCCTCGCCCTCGTCGGGCGCCGTGTAGCCCTCGTCCCCCTCGCAGAGGTGATCGCAGCCGCAGTCGAAGTAGGACTCGGTGGTGAAGTCCATTTCGCCGTTGTCGTTGAGGTCCTCCCAGGTCTCCCAGCAGGTGGGCGTGATCGGGAGCGCCGCGGCCCCCGCCTGCAGCGCGCCCTCCGCGGTCTCACAGCCCTCGTCGCCGGGACAGACCACGTCGGGGCGCCAGGCGGGCTCCCCAGACTCGGCGGTGTCGTCCGCCCCGGGGTCCTTGTCCCGGTTGCAGGAGTACAGACTGAACACAGGCAGCAGGAGCAGGGAGCCCAGCATCTCGTTCCTCCAGAGAAGCGCGGAAGGTAGAGAAGAGGCCCGCTCCTGTCAATCGTGTGCGGCGCCCGCGCCGATGGGCGCGAGAAGAGATACGAGAGCGCGTCAACCAGAAGCGCCGCCCCTGGGGGGGCGTAACGAAGGGGGGGAGCGTGATGAAACACGTCCTGGATGTCATGGTCGAGAACCCGCCGCACGTCAGTCCCGATCTCTCGGTTCACGCGCTGGCGAAGCTGCTCGTCGAGAGCGGGCGCGACGGCTACTGCGTGGTTGAGGATCAGGTCCTGATCGGCATCGTGACGGCGATGGACCTCATCTTTCAAGAGAAGGCGCTCCGCCTTCCCACCTACTTCTCCTTCCTGGACAGCGTCGTGCCGCTCGGGCTGGAGCGGACGCACGCCGAGATCCGCAAGATCACGGGGGCGACGGTGCGCGACGTGATGTCGAAGGAGCCGATCACGGTGCGCTTCGACGCGGGCCTGGACCAGGTGGCCTCGCTGATGGTCGAGAAGCACCTGACCCTGCTCCCCGTGGTCCGCGAGGACACGCTGGTCGGCGAGATCACGAAGCTGTCGGTGCTGCGTTCGCTGCTCGAGGCCGCTCCAACAGCGGTCTGAGCCGCGCGGGCGCCCGCTACTCCGTCGGCGAGGTGCCCGTGTCCAGCGCGCAGAAGCCCTCGTCTACCGAGGCGTCGTTGTTCGTCTCCGAGCACTCGGGGACGATCTCGACGCCCGCTTCGTCGTCTACGATGACCAGCAGGCCGGCATCGCCGATGTCGGCGAGGTCGTAGCGGAAGACGAGCGCGTCCGAGGCCAGACCGGGCTCCACCGCGGCGGTGGTCCAGTCGGTGCCCAGCAGCTTCCTCCCCACGCCAAAGTCGGCGTAGATCGAGACGGGCAGGCTCTCGCGCAGCGCGCTGGCGCCCTGGTTCCCGACGCGGACCCGCAGCTCGACCTGGCCGAGCGAGCACTCGAGGAGGCAGAGCTCGGCGAGCGGGATGGCGTCAGGGGCGTCGCCGCCGGAGACGGGGTTCGGATCGCCGCTGCGGAAGTTGTTGTGGTCGGGCCAGTTCGGGTCCGGCGTCTGGGGGATGCTGAGGTCGTCCTCGACGTTCACGATGTTGTAGGCGTGCTGATTCCAGACCTGGCGGTTCCCGTACCAGGAGCTGCTCTCGCTGCCGATGACGTAGACGCCGCCCTGGCGGCTGCCATAGTGGCCGCCGCCGTTGACCACGACGATCTCGGCCGAGCCGTCGCCGTCTACGTCGGCGATCACCGGGTACTCGTGCAGGGTGCGGCTGGTGTGGCTGTCGTCGGCGAGACGCACCTCGCCGGTGGCGCCGTCCAGGATCCAGAGGGTGGCCTCGTCGCCGTAGACGACCTCGGGGTGGCCGTCGGCCTCGAAGTCGTGGACGGAGGAGCCGGTGGCGTGGCTGGAGGCGTCGGTGACGGGCACGCTCCACAGCAGGGCGCCGCTGGCCTCGTAGACGTCGTAGGCGTAGGCGCCGGCGATGCCGATCTCCGGCTCACCGTCTGCGTCGAAGTCGGAGATGGTCGGCGGGCCGCCCGTGCCGCTGCTGCTGAGCGCCCAGGAATTCACGTCCGCGCAGTCGTGGTCGTAGATGGAGACGCGGCCGTTGCCGACGACGACGAACTCGCCCTGCTCGTCCTCGTCCAGATCGGCGGCGGCGGTGAAGCCGTCGTCGTTGCCGTCGGCGACCGAGCAGACGATGGCGCCGTCCGCGTCGTAGAGCGTGGTGCCGGTGATGACCTCCTGATCGCCGTCACCGTCCAGATCGGCGACCACGGGGATGTAGCCGACCTGGCTGTAGGCCTCGTAGCGGCCGACGCCGCCCTCGCCCGTGGCGCGCAGGCTGCCGTCGAAGCCGTTCAGGATGTAGGGACCGACGATGATCTCGACCTCACCGTCGCTGTCCAGATCGGCCAGCGCGGGGGCGTGGCCGGCGCAGGGCAGCTCCGGCTCCTCGGAGATCCACTTGACGTCTCCCTCGTTGGTCCAGGCCGCGACATAGCAGGCGTCGCTGGTGTCGCCCTCGCCGCCGCCCTCGCCGCCGCCCTCGCTGCCCCCCTCGCCGTCACCCTCCTCGGGAGGGGGCGGGCGGATCGCGTCCTCGCCGGTCTCGACGCGGGGGCGCGAGTCGTCCCCGCCGCCGCCGCCGCTGTCGCCGCCGCCGCTCTCGGGCGGCTGCGTGTCGGTCTCCATCGTGCCGCTACCCTCGCTGTCCTCCCCGCCGCCGGTGTCCTCGGGCGGCTTGAGCTCCTTCTGGGCGATGGCGACGATGTCCGGCACGCCGTCCCCGTCGATGTCCCCCAGCGCGGCCCCGCTGTAGCGGTAGGCGAAGACGTAGTACATGCCGTCGGAGGTCTCGGCCTCGTAGTTCGTCCGGTGGATCGTCGTGCCGTCGCCGGAGATGATCCGCATGACCCCGTGGGTCTCCTGCGGGTTCTCGCCGCCGTCGTCACAGATGACCACAATATCCGGTGTGTCGTAGCGGGTGATCTCCCCGTCGCCGTCATCGTCGGAGAGCTGGCCGACCACCGGGGCCATGACGATCTGATTGTACTCGGGGTACTCCCCGAATTCGGACATCGCCCACTCGACGGTGGCGTCCAGCGTGCCGGTGGAGACGTCGTGCTTGCAGTCCTCGTCGCTGGCGACGGTGCCCGCGAGGTCGATGGGCAGCTCCTCGCAGCTCTCGGGCGTGAGCACGGCGCCGGAGTCCACGAGCGGCACGGAGTCGGAGTCCAGCGCGCCCGCCTCCGGGTCCTTGTTCGCGTACAGCCCATACTCTGGGCAGCCGCAAACGAAGAGCAGAAGGAGCAGGCTGGGGCGGGTCGCGTCGAGGGTGGTTGGCATGAGTCGCTCGCTGAGATCACTATACTCATGTACAGTGTACTCGCTGGAGCTTGTCGTGGTCGCGCCCGACTGGAGCTACCATGGGCACACCGGGGGTGAGCGATGAAACGCGGCCTGATCTCCCTCTCTTTCCTTCTGGGCTGCGCTCCCGTGCGCGTCACGGAGATGCCCGTCGGTGAGGGCTCGGACGCCGCGACGGACGACCCCCAGAGCGCCGAGGAGCCGCGCGACGACGAGGCGGGCTCGCGCCCCGACCCGGCGATCATCGACCTCACCGAGGCCGGGGGGCTGCTGGACCCCGGCCCGCCGAAGGCCGACTGGACCGTGATGGTGTTCATCAACGGCGACAACGACCTGGAGAGCGCGGCGCTCGAGGACGTCAACGAGATGGAGGTGGTCGGTTCATCCGAGGAGGTGCACGTCCTCGTCCAGATCGATCGCAGCGCGGGCTTCGATCGCACCGACGGCGACTGGCGTGGCGCGCGGCGGCTGCGCGTCGAGGCGGACGACGATCAGCGCGCCATCAGCTCCCCCGTGCTGGAGGACCTCGGCGCGACGGACTCCGGCAGCCCGGAGGCCGTCATCGAGTTCGTGCGCTGGGCGGCCGAGCGCTACCCCGCGGAGCGCTACGCCCTCGTGCTCTGGGACCACGGCTGGGGCTGGAGCTTCGCCCCGGACATGCGGCCCGTCGTGACCAAGGGGATCTCGTCCGACTACGCCTCAGGAAACGACATCTCCATCGCCGAGGGTGAGCTCGCGGAGATCCTGGACGGCGCCGTGCAGGCGACGGGTCAGCCGCTCTCGATCATGGGCTTCGACGCCTGTCTGATGGCAAGCTGGGAGGTGGCCTACGCCACCGCGCCCTACGCCGAGGTCTTCGTCGGGTCACAGGACTACGAGTCCACCGACGGCTGGTCCTATGACGCCACCCTGCGCGATCTGGTCGACGCTCCCCAGATGAGCCCGGCCGAGCTCGGCGAGGCCATCGCCCTGCGCTTCTCCGAGACCCGCGACAGCACGCAGTCCGTCGTCGATCTCAGCGCGCTCGCGCAGCTCGACGTGCAGCTCGACCTGGTCGCCGAGGCGGTCCTGGCCAGCGAGGTCGCGCCGGGCGAGCTGTACAGCGTGTCTGGCGCCGCGCTGGACTTCGATGGCGGCTGGGGGACCGATCACGACCTCGGCGACCTGCTGGATCGGCTCGCCGAGGCGACGAGCGACGCGGAGGTGGCGGAGGTCGCCATGAACGCGCGCGCGGCCCTCGACGCGGTGGTCATCGCGAACTACACCGTTGGCCGCGGGGTAGAGGACGCCCACGGCCTCTCGATCTACTCGCCGGCCCGCGGCAGCCTCGACGAGCTCTACTTCGAGGGTATCTGGTCGGAGGAGACGCTCTGGGACGACCTGCTCGAGGGGTCGCGCCCGAGCCGCTGAGATCTGCCGCCGCGAGAAGAAAGCGAGGTGTCCATGCTCACGTTCACGCTCCTCGGCATGCTCGCCGCATGTTCGGGAGACAAGCTCGCCTCGTCCGACACCGGCGACGCCGACACCGGCGACACCGTGACCGACGACAGCGGGGGCACCGAGGACAGCGGTGACTCGGGCGACTCGGGCGACTCGGGAGAGACCGACGACACGGCCACGGAAGAGCTGCACGGCTCACCCCCCGACGAGGCCATCCCCCTCCCCGACTTCTCGGCGACCAATCGCGACGGAACCGGACGTGGGCCCGAGGATCTGGTCGGAGATCCCACGGTCATGTGGTTCTACCCAGCCGCGGCAACCGGTGGTTGAACGCTGGAAGGTTGCGGGTTCCGCGACCGACAGGACGACTTCCAGGCCCTGGGCGTGCAGATCGTGGGCGTCAGCTTCGACGAGCCCGAGGTGAATCAGGCGTGGGCGGAGGAGGAGGGCTTCAGCTTCGACCTCTGGACCGACGACGACCGCACCCTGGCGCTCGCCTACGGCGCCGCGACCAGCGCCAGCCAGCCCTACGCCAGCCGCAAGACGGTGATCCTCGACGCCGAAGGCGAGCTGGTGCTGGTCTACGACAGCGTCAGCGTCAGCGCGCATCCGGCGGACGTGCTCGAAGACTGCCAGATCCTGTTCGGGCCGTGATCCGGACGAGCGCCGCCGGAGGCGCGGTCAAATTTTGACCGGGCTTTTTTGCGCCTCCAAACAGCCTGGATAGGGGAGGCGTCTGGGAGGAACCTGTCTGTTGATGAACCGCTCGCCATCGCCGCACCTCGGCACGCTCCTGCGCGCGTGCTCGCGTCTGGCCATGGGGCTGATCATCCGCTGACGGGGGCCTCCCCGGCGGCGCGGGCTCGTCCCGCTGCCGTGCCGCCGGGCACGAAACACCGGCGGGCACGGAGCCATGGATGCAGTCGCAGCGGTACTCGATGACAGAGCAGGCCGGCGCGGTGCGCGACCTCTACAAGAGCGCTGAGGAGGCTTACTTCTTCGCGGGCGAGCTTCAAGCCGAGGTCATGGACCATGGCCGGAACGCGCTCATCTTCCTCAAAGGTTGGGCGGAGCGGCCGGAGCTCGACCCCTCACAGATCCGCGAGAGCTTCGCCCGGGTCGAGATGATCCATCGCCTGCTCGGTGGGCTGCTCGATCAGCAGCGCCGCGCGCTCGAGGTGCTCCCGGCGCGCCTCACCTTCCTGGAGGGCGCCGATCTCGAGCGTGAGGCGCGCGCCCGCGCCCAGACCCTGGCCCAGCTCGAGCTGGAGGGCGTCCTCGGTGGTCACCGCGCGCCCGTGGGCCAGCCGCGGGCCCGGCCACAGGTGCACGATCCCAGTCAGGGTGGCCTCGAGGAGTAGGCCATCACGGCCTCCTGAGAAGCAGGCATCTGAACGCTCGATCCGGGTGTCGGACGCTGTCCGTCAGATGACGGACGTCCGTCACCCCTCGATCCCGACTTATCGAGGTTTCACCGTGATCTGACCCCTGGCACGGCCCATGCATTCGCCCCAGCCAACGTGTGGAGGGTGCATGGCGGTCGTGGTTCATTCACAGGCGCTGCTCGGGGTCGAGGGCGTGTCGGTCGCGGTGGAGGTCGACCTGCTCCGGCGCCTGCCGAGCATGGTCATCGTCGGCCTGGCCGGGGGCGCCGTCCGCGAGAGCTCCGAGCGGGTCCGGTCGGCGATCCAGCAGGCCGAGCGGGAGTTCCCTCGCCAGCGGGTGGTGGTCAACCTCGCCCCGGCCGATCTGCCCAAGGCCGGGACCGCCTTCGATCTCCCCATCGCCGTCGGCGTGCTCGCCGCCTCGGGTCAGGTCCCCGCCGACGCGCTCCCGAGCACGGCCTTCGTCGGCGAGCTCTCGCTGGACGGCCAGCTCCGCAGCGTACGCGGCGCGCTCTCGCTCGCGCTCGCCGCGCGCGCCCAGGGCCTCACCCGCATCGTGCTCCCCGAGTCCAGCGCGTCTGAGGCGGCGATGGTCACGGGCCTCTCCGTGCTCTCCGCCCGCACGCTGCGCGAGGTCGTCGGCTGGCTGGACGGCACGGGCTCCCTCTCGCCCGCGCTGCACGCGCCTCCACCGCAGGAGATCGATCGCCTCGATCTCCGCGAGGTTCGCGGCCAGGCGCGGGCGCGGCGCGCGCTGGAGATCGCGGCGGCCGGCGGCCACAACCTGCTGATGGTGGGGCCGCCGGGGTGTGGCAAGAGCATGCTCGCCGCGCGCCTGCCGACCATCCTCCCCGCGCTGAGCTTCGAGGAGGCGGTCGACATCACCCGCATCCACTCCTGCGCCGGCGTGCTGGGCCCTGGAGGTGGACTGGTCCCGCGCCGCCCCTTCCGAGCGCCTCACCACACGATCAGCGCCGCCGGGATGATCGGCAACGCCGCCCTGCAGCCCGGGGAGATCTCGCTGGCCCACCACGGCGTGCTCTTCCTGGACGAGATGCCGGAGTTCCACCGCCATGTGCTGGAGCTGCTGCGTGGCCCGCTGGAAGACCGCGTCGTGGCGCTCTCCCGCGCAGCCGGGAACATCCGCTTCCCCGCCAGCTTCGCCCTGGTCGCCGCCTCCAACCCGTGCCCGTGCGGCTACCAGGGTCACCCGACACGGCCCTGCAGCTGCTCGCCCGGGGCCATCGACCGGTACCGCTCCAAGCTCTCCGGGCCGCTGCTGGACCGCGTGGACCTTCAGGTCTGGGTGCAGCCGGTGGACGCCAGCGCGCTGGTGAACGGCCGCCCCGGCGAGGCCTCCGAGCCCGTGCGCGCCCGCGTCCAGGCGGCGCGCGAGCGTCAGATCCGGCGCTACGCCGGCGGCGGGGTCCACCACAACGCCGAGCTCTCTGGCGACGCGATCCTGCAGGCCTGCGACCCCACGGATCAGGCGCAGCGCCTCCTGCGCGACACGCTCGAGTCCCAGGGCCTCTCAGGCCGCGCCTGGGCGCGCATCCTCAAGGTGGCACGCACCGTGGCCGATCTGGAGGGCGCCGCGCGCGTCGAGGCGCCCCATGTGCTCGAGGCCTCCAGCTACCGCGTCCAGCACGAAGAGAGGCCCGCATGACGCCCCAGCTCCTGCTCCTGGGTCTTCGAATCACCGGGGTGATCGACCGCGTCGAGGGCGACCAGGCCGTCATCGAGTGGCGCGAGGACGCCCTGACCGATCTCCCCCTCGCCATCCTCCCTCCGGAGCTTCGCGAGGGTGATCGCCTGATCTTCCGCTTCGGCCTTCAGGAGCGCGGCGCCGTCCTGGCGCTGGAGTCCGGCGAGGCCCTGCTGATGGGCCCCGGGCGCCCGATCACCGTTCATCTCCCCCTCGAGGCCCGACTGCGCGCCGGTCACCGATACCGCCTGCGCGTCCGGCACACCCCTTCGCGTCCCCATCCCGGGGTCGCGTCTCGCCCGCGGCAGAGACCCGCGGGCTCCATCACGCCGCGCGGCCTCCCGCCGCGCGAGCTCAAGCAACACGGAGATTCGCCATGATGCAGACCGAAGAACGTACCGAGGCGCTCCAGAAGGCGCTCACGCAGCTCGAGAAACAGTACGGCCTGGGCGTGCTGATGCGGCTCGGCGACAAGGTCCACCAGAAGGTGGACGTCATCCCGTCGGGCTCCCCATCCCTGGACATCGCCATGGGCGTCGGCGGATACCCCCGCGGCCGCGTCGTCGAGATCTTCGGGCCGGAGTCCAGCGGGAAGACCACGCTCACGCTCCACGCCATCGCGAGCTGCCAGGCGCGCGGCGGCATCGCCGCCTTCATCGACGCCGAGCACGCCCTCGACCCAACCTACGCCGCGAAGCTGGGGGTCAACGTCGATGAGCTGCTGGTGAGCCAGCCCGACTACGGCGAGCAGGCCCTGGACGTGGTGGAGCACCTCGTCTCCGCGGGCGTGGTCGATCTGGTCGTGGTGGACTCGGTGGCGGCGCTGGTGCCGAAGTCGGAGCTCCAGGGGGACATGGGCGAGATGCCCGTCGGCCTCCAGGCCCGCATGATGAGCCACGCGCTGCGCAAGCTGACCGGCGTGGCCCACCGCAACCGCGCCTGCGTCATCTTCATCAACCAGCTCCGCCAGAAGATCGGCGTGACCTTCGGCCCCTCCGAGACGACCACCGGCGGCAACGCGCTCAAGTTCTACTCCAGCATCCGCCTGGACGTCCGCAAGATCGGCGCCATCAAGAAGGACGAGCTGGACGTCGGCACCAAGGCCCGCGTCAAGGTGGTGAAGAACAAGCTGGCCCCGCCCTTCCGCCAGGTCGAGATGGAGATCCTCTTCAACCGGGGCATCTCCGCCATGACCGACATCCTGGAGCTGGCGGAAGCGCGGGGCCTGGTCCAGAAGAGCGGCGCCTGGTTCTCGTTCGGCGATGAGCGCCTGGGCAACGGTCGCGAGCGCGCCCGCGAGCACCTCGAGGCTCACCCCGAGATGGCGGAGCGCCTGCTGACCCTCGTGCACGCGCACGAGGCGGGGGTGGCCGCCAACGCCTGATGTCTTGCGCGTCCGACCTCGTCGGCTGGGCGCTCGGTGAGGGTAAGTGGGCTACAGCTCCCTCAGACGAGGCCGGACGCGCTCTTTCCACCTGTGCAGTCGGGATCTCAACGCGCTAGTACATCTCGCATCATGCTCCCCCCCTCCGCCGAGCCGATGCGCTTCCCTCGCGTAGCCTTCTACGCGGGGCTCACCACGCTCCTGGCCGGGGTCGTCGTCCTGGCCGCGGGCGTGCAGGTTCTGCTGGTGGTCACCTTCTACAACGCCCTGGGCTGGGTCCCGTGGGCGATGATCGCGCTCGGCGCGCTGAGCGTCCCGACGGGAGGTGCGCTGACCAACGCGCGCCTCTGGGCCTGCTGGGCCTCGGTCCTGTGCATGTCCCTGGCCGCGGTCGGGTGCTTCGCCTGGGGCGTCTATGGCCTGCTCAACGGCCTCTTCGCCCTGACGCCCTTCTTCGGCGCGCTGATCTCGGCCCTGGGGGGCGCCCTCGCCCTGGCCGCCGTCGCACCCGTCCGGCGTTATTCAGCCTGGCAAGCGGAGCTCTTCGCGGCGGAGCCCGAGTCCGCCGCTGGCCCCGTCCCTGCCTCGACACCTTACCCCGCGCCGCCGCGCGCGCGCCCCTGGCCGCTGCTGGTCTCCATCGGCGTCGTGGCCCTGTTCACCGTGGCCCTCCTCGGCGCGCTCCACAGCCCAGAGGTGGCCGAGCGCGTGCTGGTGCAGGCGCACCTGCTGGTGACCGGGCGCATCCCTCCCCGGGCGGACGGCTTCGTCGAGACGCGCGAGGACTACGCCTACCCAGGCAGCCCATTCCTCGAGTATCTCGCTTACGAAGGTCGCTTCCTGACCATCGACGCGTCGCGGGCCTCCGAGTTCGCCGACGCCATCGCCGCGGAGGTGGGCTGGAGCATGCTCGCCGAGAGCGGTGAAGCGACCGTGGGCGAGGCCGAGCGCGCGCTCTGGGAGGAGGGCAAAGCCCAGCAGATCCCCCTCTGGATCGCCCGCGCCCTTCGCTCGCGCGGCGCCTTCTACTACCCGGAGTCGCTGCTCAGCCGCTCCTTCGACCCTGAGCTTCACCTCGACGAGGATCTGGTCCACCTGGACTGCGACCAGCTCGCGCACCTCTTCGCGCACGTCGCCTGGCGGCTGGACCTGGACATCCGCGAGGTCCAGTCGCCCATGCACGTCTACCTCCAGTACCTGCCCCCCGAGGGCGTCAGCGCGGATCTCCTGACCATCGAAGCGACGAACTTTCGCCAGGTGGACGTGGCAGGGAATCACGTGGACTTCATGGGCGAAGGCATCGGAGAGGAGTACTTCATCGAGCCGGATCACCACGCGTCTGGCCGAAGCGGCACCTACGCGAGCGAGGAGCTGGTCGCCGCCGCCGGGCTCTACGAGCACGCCACCGCGCGCGATCTCTCGGACATGATCGTCGCCAACGTCATCGTCGGGCTGCACGAGCACGAGATCGAGGCGCCCTACCTGGACGAGCTGCGCGCCCGCCTGGACGGCACCCGCAGCTACGTGCTGGTCTCGAACCTGCACACCTGGACCGTGGAGAAGGCGCAGGACGCCCTCGACCTGGGGGAGCCCGCGCTCGCCATCGAGGCCGCGCGCGAGGCCCTCGAGATCCGCGCGCTGCACCCGAGCCTCGTGCTGCTGCGCGACCCTCAGGACCGCCTGCTGCTGGTCCGCGGGCTCATCGGGAAGGGCGACGAGGACGCCGCGCGCGCCGAGCTGAGCGGCATGCTCCACGACCTGGAGCTGCGCTTCGGCCTGGAGAGACCCTTCACCGCGCAGACGATGACCCAGTCCGAGGGGCTCGTGCTGAGCGTGGAGCTCGACCCGCCGAGCTCGGCCGCGGACTGCGACGCCCGCCTGGGCGCCGTGCTGCGCCTGGAGAGCCAGCTGGAGAGCGGACGCCGTCGCTGGGCCGAGCCCGCCTGCGCGCTGGCAAGCCAGGCCGGCGCTCGCTGCGCCGACGCGCTGGCGATCTGCGCGTCCCTGCGCTGAGCCGCCTCAGCTCGGACGCAGGTACTCGACGGCCTTGCCCGGCTTGAGATCGTCGGAGAGCCGGCCGCGGCGCGCGACGATCCGCCCCTGCACCAGGACCAGCTCCGGGAACGCCGCGACCTCTTTGCCGACATAGGGCGACCAGCGCACCCGGCTGTGCAGGTGATCCCGCCCCAGCCGCAGCATCTCGCCTTCGCGGAAGAGCAGCAGGTCGGCGTCGGCCCCCGCGCGCACGTAGCCCTTGTCCTTCAGCCCGAAGATGCGCGCGGGCGCCTCGCAGCTCATCTCCACGAAGCGCTCCAGGTTCATGCGCCCGTGGTTCACCGCGCTCATCAGCAGCGGGTAGAGCGTCTCGACGCCCGGGATGCCCGAGGGAGCCTGCCAGTAAGGACGCCGCTTCTCCTCCAGCGTGTGCGGCGCGTGATCGCTGGCGAAGGCGTCAATCCGCCCCCGCTTCACGGCCGTCCAGAGCGCCTTGCGGTCCAGCTCCGAGCGAATGGGCGGGTTGACCTTGATCAGGTTCGAGAGCTTGTCGCCCGCGGACTCCACGCTGAGAAAGAGGTGGTGCGGCGCGACCTCGCAGGTGATCGGCAGGTCCCCGCGGTAGGGGTCCAGGATGTTCAGCTCGCCCTGCGTGGAGAGATGGCAGATGTGGACCGGGCGCCCCGTGCGGCGGACCAGCTCGATCAGCCGGCGCACCGCCTCTACCGAGGCCTCGGGCGGTCGCACGTCGTTGTGGACGGGCGTGGCGGTGTTCGCCCACTTCTTGCGGGCGGCCTCGCACAGACGTTGGTCCTCGGCGTGCACGCCGATCAGGCCGCGGGTGCGGGTGAACACGCCCTCCAGGGTCTTGTCGTCCACCGCAAGGGCGCCGGTCGTTTCGCCCATGAAGACCTTGATCCCGCAGACCTGGCGCGCGTCCCAGAGGTCGCCGATCTGGTCGATGTTCCCAGCCGCCGCGCCCACCCAGACGCCGTAGTTCGCCACCGACAGCTTGGCGGCGATGGCCAGCTTGGCCTTGACGGTGGCCGCGTCCAGCGTGGGCGGGTTGGTGTTCGGCATGTCCAGGACCGTGGTGACGCCGCCGGCCACGGCCGCGCGCGAGCCCGTCCCCCAGTCCTCCTTACGGCCGTCCCCCGGATCGCGAAAATGGACGTGGCAATCGATGACTCCGGGCATGACGAAGCGCCCGATGGCGTCGATCTCGCGGCGGGCCGACCCTGCGGCCTTCCCCCCGACATAGGCGATCTTGTTGCCCTCGATGGCGATGTCGGCCACCTGTCGCCCCGAGCTGGAGACGATGGTGGCGTCCCGGATAATCAGTTCGTACACGGCCTTCCCGCTCTCGTGGGTCTCGCCCTGGTGGTGACCACCTCTACACGTGCTCGCCTCTGCCCTCTTCGTCGCTCCCGGGTGCTCCCGGGTGCTCCCAGGCGCACCTCTCCTGAGGGTGACGGAGTCATTGTACTATCCCTGATCCGCGCACCCCTGCCACCCCTGAGACTGGTGACGGGTCAAGCGTTCTGACGGGTCGCGCTGCAGCGCAGGTAGAGCGCGGGCATCGGGAGCGCTTGGAGACGGGCCCAGGTCGGGCTACCTTCACCCTGCCCTCGGCGAGTCTGCTCTCGACCGACGGCGCAAGGGAACATGCGCGCCCCACCGGTCCACGATGTGCTGCTCGTGGCGGGCCCTCCTGGCTCTGCCGTCCTCTGGTCGAGCGTCCGCGCGCGATGGGAAGGCGTCCTGCACGCCGAGGCGGTCGAGCTCTTCGAGCCCGTCCCCGCCGACCCGACCGTGCAGGGGCTCGCGCAGCGCCTGGCGGATCGCGTCGCCAGCGCGCCGCGCCCCCTCGCCGTCGTCGCGCACGGCACCGCGGTGCCGGTGGCCCTGGCCGCCGCGTCGCTCAGCCCGCCGGCGCGCCTGGTGCTGAGCGATGGGCCCATCCACCGGCTCGACCCCTTCACCCGCGCCCTGGCCAGCCTGTGCCGTGTCCCGCGGATCGCCGCGAACACGCTCCTTCAACCTGCGTTTTTAGAGCGATGGCTGAGCTCGTCGGCGGGGCTGCGGCGCGCCGTCGTCAATCCCTACGTAATGGACCGCGACACGGTTGTCGCGCTTCTGGCACCCCTGGTCCGCACGCCGCAGAGCCGCCTCGCCCTTGCACGATTCCTCGGGAGCCTGCCCGAGGCGGTGCGCTCCCCCCACCGGTTCGAGGGCCCCACCCTGCTGTGCTGGGGCGAACTTGATCCCTTGTATCCTATACAAATGGCCGATGAGGCCCGGCGCTGGCTGCCGCGGGCGACCACAGTCTCCATACCAGGAGGCCAGCACATGCACCCCGAGGAGCGGCCCTGGGAGATCGCCGATCAGGTGGCGGCGTGGTTGACGCGCGAGCCGACCACGACATGAATGTCGCGATTTTCGGCATGGCCACCCTCCCCGGGACCACCGTCCCGGAACACCATCAGGACTCTACGCCGATTATCACAAACTTCGCAGACCTTGGCACGCTTCGTGCATAGTAAGGTTGCGGAGACGCTGAGTGCCAGGCCGGCGGGTGGAGACGACGGCCGTACCGCGAAGGCGCCCTGTCGAGAGACAGGGCGCCTTTCTTGTTTTCGCGACCTGGGCTCCCGAGGGTCACGAGCGGCAAGCCAGGAAATCGTTTAGGCTAGCCGCATGGATCTCTCGACCCTGGCGCGCGCTGGGCTGCGCGTGAGCGTGGCCTCGTTGGACCTCGACGCCTACCGGCGCGACCTCTGGCCGCGCACGACCCTCGACCTCACCGAGGGCCGGCTCCCCCCCGCGCCTGCCGCCGTGTGCTGGCCGCGGCATGCCGAGCAGGTGGCGGCAGCGCTGGACTGGGCCAGCGCCAACGGCGTCGCGGTCGTGCCCTATGGCGCGGGCTCGGGCGTGTGCGGCGCGGCCGGCGGGCGGGCGGGGGCCCTGGTCATCGACACCAAGCGGATGGACAGCGTCGGGGCCGTAGACCCGGAGCGACGGGCCGTGCAGGTGGGTCCCGGCGTGCTCGGACAGCACCTCGAGGACACGCTGGCGCGCAGCGGCTGGCAGGTCGGCCACAGCCCGTCCTCGATCTGGTGCTCGACGGTGGGAGGCTACGCCGCGGCGCGCTCCGCGGGGCAGTTCTCCAGTCGGTACGGCGTCTTCGACGACATGCTCCTCGCGGCCACGGCCCAGACGCCGCGCGGCGCGGTCCGCGGCGGGAGCTGGACCCCTTCGGGCGAAGAGGACCTCCTGCCCGTGCTGTGCGGCTCCGAGGGCGCCCTCGGCGTGTTCACCGACCTCCTGGTCCGGGTGAACCCCGTGCCGGAGACGCGCTGGCTGCGCGGCTACGCCTTCTCCTCCGTTCAGACCGCCTGGGAGGCCATGCGCGGCCTCCTGCAGCGCGGGCTGTGGCCCTCGGTGCTGCGGCTCTACGATCCCGTGGACACGAACATCGGCGGCAAGCTGGGCAAGGGTCGGCGCTCCCGCGAGGAGGCCAGCGGGCGAGCCGTCCTCAAGCAGCTCAAGGAGGCCGTCCTCTCCGTCCCCGGTCTGCGGCGCCACCTGCTCGATCTGCCCCTGGCGCTCCCCGGGCTGGTCAACCGCCTCGCCGCCGGGCTCGGCCAGGAGGTGCTGCTCATCGTCGGCTTCGAGGGCCCGTACACGCTGGTGGAGGCGAGCGTGCAGGCGGCGGCGCCCATCCTCGCCGCGGGGCGCGACCTCGGCCCGGACCCGGGCCTGGCCTGGTACGCCCATCGGCACGACGTCGCCTACAAGCTCGCGCCGATCTTCGCCGCGGGCGGCTTCGCCGACACCATGGAGGTGGCCGCCCCCTGGTCGCGCCTGCAGGCCCTCTTCGATGGGATCAAGGCGGCGATCAGCAGGCACGCCTTCGTGATGGCGCACTTCAGCCACGCCTACCCCGAGGGCTGCTCGATCTACTTCTCCTTCGCCGGCGCCGGCCGGGTGGAGGTCTACGATCGGCTCTGGGCGGAGGCCCTCGAGGCCGCCATCGCCTGCGGCGGCACGGTCACGCATCACCACGGGGTCGGCCAGCTCAAGGCGGCGGCGGCGGCGCGCGAGGCGGGCGCGGCCGTGCGCGTCTGGCAGGAGATCCGGGACCGCCTGGACCCGGCGGGCCTGATGAACCCCGGCCGCCTGTTCACCGACCCACAGCCGGACGCCCCCGGCCCCCCGCCCCCCGAAGGCGGCCCGATCTACGCCCTCGACGAGCTGAGCCTGCTGGCGGACGTCGATCCACACGCGGACCCGGAGATCATCGAGGCCGCGCTCGCGGGCAGCGGCTACGCCCTGCGCCTGAGGCCGGATCGCCCCTACGCGCGCTGGCTGGTGGCGCTGGAGCGCGAAGCCCTGAGCGCCTGGGAGACGCCCGTCTTCGACGTGCAGGCGCGCTTCGCCGACGGGGTCTCCGTGCGCCTGGGTCGGGCGCCCCGCTCGGCGGCCGGTCCAGACCTGCGCTGGTCCTTGCTGCGCCGGGCGCAGGCGGAGATCGTGCAGGTCCCCATCCGACCGCGCGCGGCGCCTGAGCTTCGGGTCGAGGGCATCGACCCGCGCGAGGCACGCCCCCTGTCCCTGGGGGCCAGAGCGCCCCGCCGGGAGTCGCCATGAGGCCCGTGGCCGAGTACGAGACCTGCGTCTACTGCCCGCGCCTGTGCCGACCCGTCTGCCCCGTGGCGGTGGGGAGCGCGCGCGAGGCGGCGACGCCGACGGCGATGATGACCGGCCCGTTCCTGGCGGTGCTCGGTGCCCTCCCCCGCGAGGAGGCGGCGGCCTACGCGTCGCTCTGCGTGAGCTGCGGGGCCTGCGAGGAGCACTGCAAGGTGCACCGGCCCGTCTCCGCGCTGCTCTCGGCGGCGCGCGCGACCCTGCTGGACCTGCCCGCTGTCGCCCCTATCGGCGAGATCGAGGGCCAGAGCGCCTGGGTGGCGGTGGAGTGCGGCGAGCGGAGCTGGGCGAGCGCGCTGGCGAAGCGGCTCGGCAAGCCCATCGCGCGCTTCGTCAGCCCCGATCACCTCGGCGAGGCGCTGCTGGACTTCCCGGACGCGTTCGCCGTGCACGCGCGCGCGCTGCGCGACCGGCTGGCGGGGCGCACGCTGATCGTCGCCGACGGCGGCAGCCTCCGCGCGGCGCAGGCGGCGGGCCTCTCGGTCCAACACCTGGCCGAGCTCGCCCCGCCTCCCGCGCGCGAGCACGTCTTCCACGCCTGTGAGGGCCCACGCCTGCCCGGCGAGGAGGCGCCCGGCGCGCTCGCCTGCTGTGGCGCCCGCTCCCCGCTGCTCGAGCGACACCCGACCATCGCCGCCGAGGTGGCCGAGTCGGCCGCGCGCCGCCTCGACGGCCTCTCCCTCTGCACCGCCGACGCCCGCTGCGCGCGCGCCCTGCGCGCCGCCGGCGCCGACATCCTGGACCCGGTCTCGACCCTGCTGACGCCCCTGGAGAGACACCCATGAGCGACCGGTACTCACCGGACTACCCGCGCGCGGCGGACGCTGGCGCCCGCAACCGCAACGAGCGCATCTGCCTTATCGTGAACCCCCAGGCGGGCGCGGGCCGCGCCGGCCGACAGATGGACGTGCTCGAGCGCGCCGTTGACCGCGCCTTCGAGCAGTGGGAGATCCGCAAGACCGAGGGCCCCCGCCACGCCACCGAGCTGGCGGCCATCGCGTCCGGCGAGGGCTTCGACCTGATCGCCGCGGTGGGCGGCGACGGCACCTGCAACGAGGTGGTCTCCGGCCTCTTCGACGGCGACCGC
This sequence comes from uncultured Enterobacterales bacterium, assembly GCA_964556105.1. Lineage (GTDB taxonomy): Bacteria > Myxococcota_A > UBA796 > UBA796 > CAZKWG01 > CAZKWG01. Next base: position 19,133 of record CAZKWG010000025.1, read on the forward strand.
GTGCGGAGCTGGAAGACCGTGTTCACCGTCATCCCCTTCGGGACGGGCAGCGACCTCATCAAGACGATGAAGATCCCGAAGTCCCTGTCCGCCGCGCTTTGGATCGCCGCGACCGGCATCACCCTGCCCTCCGACGCCGGGCGCGCGCGCGTCACCACCCGCGACGGCGTCGTGGACCGCGTCTTCATCAACGTCGCGGGCTTCGGCACCAACGGCGAGGTGGTGCTGCGCGCCAACCAGATGGACAAACGTTGGGGCGGCGGGCTGACGTTCCTGCGCGCGACCATCGAGGCGGGGATGCGCTACCGCCCCTCGCCCATCGCGCTGAGCTGGGAGGGACCGGACGGCCCAGGGAGCTGGGAAGGACCGCTGACCAGCGCGTTCATCGGCAACGGCGCCTACTGCGGCGGCGGGATGTGGATAGGGCGCGGCGGCACCATGCAGGACGGCTACCTGGACCTGAGCGTGATCCCCGAGAGCCCCTTCCTGCGCCAGGTGCTCGCCACCCCCGCGCTCTACAGCGGGCACGTCGAACGTTTCCCCGGAGCCTGGCGCGCGCGCGTGACGAAGCTCACCGCCCAGCCGCGTGACGCAGTGGACGTCCATATCGACCTTGACGGCGAGATGCCCGGCTGTCTCCCGGCCGAATTCCAGGTTCTGCCCCGCGCCCTGAACATCCGTGGGGGATGGATCAGCAACCCGCTCCTGAACACCTGATCTGCCATGTGCGCCACACCCGGCGGAGGATGAGCCTTAATTCACATGGACAATTTCTGGCGTTTCACTCAATAAACTACGCATAACGACCTTGTCTTGTCGATCTCCTCTTGATATTTTCGTCGGGTCTTCAACGGGCTAGCTCTCGTTGGAGCGAAAGAGTTGCCGTCACGAGATCGCCATCACGTCGATGGCCTCCCCGAGACGGCTCGCGCTCAATCGAGCGCTCCACACCAGGAGGACGACATGAACAAGGCTGACCTGACTGAGGTTCTCGCGGAGCGGGCTGGAATTCCCAAGGTTCGTGCTGCTAACTACATCAACACGCTGGTGGGCGCCATCCAGGAGGCCCTCACGCGTGGCGAGAAGGTCACGATCTCTGACTTCGGCACCTTCACCGTGTCGAAGCGCCGGGAGTTCCAGGGTCACAACCCGAAGAACGGCGCCGCGATCCGTGTCCCCGCGCGCCACATCCCGGTCTTCCGCGCCGGCAAGGGTCTGAAGGAAGCGCTCAACAACAGCTGAGCGCTACGTTCAGATGGCGAGGGGGCGAGCGACATCCGACGCTCGCCCCCTTTTTCGTCTGGCCCTGGGCGGTGTCCCGTACTTTTTCGTCGCCGCCCCGGGAGCGCCCGGTTGACACCCCTCACAGGAGCGCTAGAGAAGAGCACGCCGAGAAAGCTCGGCGCTCGTCGGCACGCGCGTGGCCGTCGGCGGATGGAATCCACCGAGAAGGGCTCAAGCCCACGCGGCTGCCTCCTGGCAGTCGCCAGGAGACAGGATGATCGAGGCGATCCCGCTCCCCTCAGCGCCCAGGTTCCTGGTCAAGCTGGCCGCAGAGGCCGAGCTTCCTACGCGCTACGGTCACTTTCGTGTGTACGCCTTCGAGTCTCCCAGCGACGGCAAGGAGTACGCGGCGGTCGTGCGCGGCGACGTCTTCGACGGTGAGGGCGTCCCCGTGCGCCTGCACAGCGAGTGCTTCACCGGCGACGTGATGGGCTCGCTGCGGTGCGACTGCCGCGAGCAGCTCGAGGCGGCGCTGGAGCTCGTGGGCAAGTCGCCGCGCGGCGCCGTGGTCTACCTGCGGCAGGAGGGGCGCGGGATAGGCCTCGCCAACAAGATCCGCGCCTACGCGCTGCAGGAGCGCGGCCTGGACACGGTGGAGGCGAACCTCGCCCTGGGCTTCAAGGATGATCAGCGTCGCTACGACATCGCCGCGGACATCCTCCGCCTGCTCGGCATCCGCAGCGTCTACCTCTTGACGAACAACCCCTCCAAGCAGGTGGGGCTGGAGCGCCTGGGGATCGAGGTGCTCGGGCGCATCCCGCTGTTGGCGGAGCCCAACGAGCACAACGCTTTCTACCTGGAGACCAAGCGTCGGAAGAGCGGGCACCTGCTCTGAACGTCCAGCACGTCGGCCTTCCATGACAGCCTGACCGTTGACATCCGGGGTCCCTCGCGGCTACAACGTCGCTGACCGCTATCCGAATGCGGCACGAATCGGGAGCCCGGATGTCTGCCAGCAAGTCTGCTCTGACCTGCCTTGCCCTGCTGCTCGCCTCCTGCAACGGAGGAAAGTCGTCGGAGACCAACGTCGCGTACCCGGAGCTCGAGCTCTCGTCCACGCGCCTGGACTTCGAGACCGTGGCGTTCGGGGACGCGAAGAACCGGACCTTGTACGTCACGAACGCTGGCGATCTCCCCATGGGCATCGAGTCCATCACCCTGCGTGAGGACGAGATGGAGGAGAGCTTCCTCTTCTCCTACAAGACCTCGGAGATCACCTGCCCCGAGGCCAGCGCCACCGAGGCGGCCGCCCGGATGGCCCTCAGCCCCGAGACCGGCGGCGAGGGCGAGGGCGAGGGCGAGGGTGAAGGCGAGACCGGCGACACGGCCGGCTATGTCCAGGAGACCGGCACCTTCGTGCTCGATGCCGGCTGTCGCCTGCCCATCCAGGTCAGCATGAGCCCGGTCACGGTGGGCGACATCGTCAGCTCCATCGAGATCGTCACGGTCTCGGGCGAGCTGGACGACGAGAAGTACTACCGCGACCCCGACAACACCCACCGCGTCGCCATCCTCGAGGGCAAGGGCGAGAAGAGCGGCGGCAACCTGATCACCAGCCCGGTGAACCTCAACTTCGGCTACGTCTACGAAGGCGAGATCCAGACCGAGTATGTCCGCCTGCGCAACGTGGGCGACGCCGACCTGATCCTCGGCGAGGCCAGCCTGGACGCCTCCTGCTCGGAGGGCTTCGTCATCGAGAGCGCCTTCGACGATGGGCGCATCCTCGAGGGCGACTCCTCGGCCCTCATCGAGGTCTCCTTCAGCCCGACCGATGACGAGCCCGCCTCCTGCTCGCTCTACTTCACCTCGGACGACGAGGACGAGCCCCTCGTCGAGGTGAAGATGGAGGCGAACGAGGGCGACGATCCGGACAACACCAGCCCCACGGCCGAGCTCCGCACCCCCGCCTCGGGCTACATCCTGAACGGCACGGAGCCGCTCTCGCTGGAGATCAACGTCTTCGACCCGGATCAGTCCGCCGACACGCTGGACTGCAAGGTCAAGAGCGTCGTGCTGGTCAACGACACGCTCGCGGACTGCACGCCCACCGACGAGAGCGGGCACATGTTCGTGGACATCCCGCTGGCTGACCTCCAGGAGGGCGTGGACACCATCCTCATCTCGGTCAAGGACAGCTCGGGCGCCTACGGCTACGCGTCCACGACCATCCTGTACAAGGAGGGCTTCCCGAGCTCGGATGACGACGGCGACGGCTTCGGCGACGACATCACCGAAGAGAACATCGACTGCGACGACGAGGACGCCACGGTCTATCCGGAGGGCGCCGAGCGCGCGGACGGCAAGGACAACGACTGCAACGGCACGGTGGACGAGGGCACGGACGGCGCGGACGACGACGGCGACGGCTTCTCCGAGGACGCCGGGGACTGCAACGACAACAGCGACGACACCTACCCCGACGCCGAGGAGCGCGGCGACCGCGCCGACAACGACTGCGACGGCACCATCGACGAGGGCTCTTCGCTGTACGACGACGACGGCGACGGCTTCTCCGAGGCCGAGAACGACTGCGATGACGAGGTGCCGGAGATCAACCCCACCGCCGACGAGTACTGCGACGGCGAAGACAATGACTGCAACGGCCTGAAGGACGAGCAGGACGGGTGCATCGCCTTCGAGAGCGAGCCGATCATCGTCGGCGGCATCCAGATGGGCGTGACGGCGCTGGGCGTGGGCGAGTCCACGACCATGACCGCCTACGTCTTCGACGGCGACGGCTCGGAGCTGAGCTACTCCTGGGAGCAGGACCCTCGCCTGACCGCGCTGAACCACACCGCGATCGACTCGTCGGGCAGCTCGACGATCACGTTCTCGGCCCCGGACGAGCTCCCTGAGGGGTCGAAGGGCGAGGTCTACACGATCTACGTCGTCGTCCTCGATGAGGACGGCAATCAGGACTACGAGCTCGGCGAGATCACGATCTACCCGGACGCCGTGGACCTGGACTACACGGTGACCACGCCCGGCGGCGGCTGCGGTGGGTCCGGTGAGTCGGAGGGCGCGGGCCTCTTCCTGCTGCCCGCCCTCGGCGGTCTGGCCGCCCTGCGCCGGCGCAAGCGGCGGAGTTAGCCGATCCGCGCCAGGACGGCCGCCGCGGCGGTGTCCGCTCTCAGCACACGCGGGCCGAGGCTCTCCAACAGGAAGCCTCGGCCCGTCGCAATTTCGAGCTCCAGGGACGTGAACCCGCCCTCGGGCCCGAGCAGCAGCGCGCAGGCGCCGCGCGGAGGGCTGCGGCGCTCGCCGCCTGGCGCGTAGACGCGGCGCTCCAGACCCTCGGGGAGACGGGAGAGCGCTCCGACCAGCGGCGCAGGCTCGAGGACCTCGGGCAGATCTGCCCGTCCACACTGGGCCGCCGAGGAGGCGACGATGCGCCGCCAGCGGTCCGCGCGCTCCCCCCGCGCCACCGACCGCTCGGCCAGCACGGGGAGCACATGGGTGACGCCCAGCTCCGTCGCCATCCGCATCAGCGTGTCGAAGGCCTCGTGCCGGACCAGCGCCGGCAGCAGCCAGACCGCCTC